>NZ_JAKUFF010000013.1:0-81754 GCF_022663305.1 Bacillus cereus group sp. BfR-BA-01408
AAATATATGAAAGAAGGGAAAGAAGAGAGTGCTTAGATTTAATTCTAAAAAGAGAAAGTGAGGAAAAAAGTATGAAATCTCTGTATGCAATTGATGTAGGAATTGGCTTTACTAAGCGGGCATATCGACAGGATGTAGATTCTGAGGTGACGATTAAGAGTGAAGCTTCCACACTAGCCCCTGTACCTAATCATGCTGAAAGTGAAGATTTAACAAAGGTAAGTTTTATAGACTTAGACTTTGCATACTACATGGGAAATGAAGCGCATCAATCTGACGCTTCATTTCTTCCTCCATTTGACGAAGAAATAGAAAATTATTATGAAAGCGAACAGTTTAAACAACAAATATTTGGTTGCATTGCAAAGGATTATAAAGAAAATGTCGTGTTACCTTTAGTTGTTACCGGGCTTCCCGTTACTTATTTTGGTAGTCAACATGAGCAATTACAACGTGCACTAAAAAAAGAAACTTCCGTACAAATTGATGGGAAATTTATAAATATTACGGTTGAAAATGCTTTGATTCTTCAGCAACCAGTCGCTTTACATGCCTATTTCTTAAAAGAGGGAATTATTCAGGAACGAGATCGTATCTTAATTATTGATGGTGGATTTCGTACATTAGAAATGACAGATATGAAACAGAATGTCATTTTAAATCATTATGAGACGGAACTAGGATGTAGCAAGCCTTTGAAAAATATTAAGAATATCGTGCAGAATCATGCAGGGGAAAGTGATCACTTGCATATTAACGACATGCCAAACATATTAGAAAAAGGATATGGGGATCGAGAAGAAAATCCTCAGACAAGTCAGGTTTATACTTTGATTCAAAAAGAGTTGGATACACACTTCCAAGACGTAATACGTGTATTACAAGAACAATTTAAGTTAGACCAGTATGACACTATTATTTGGACAGGAGGAATAGTAGATCTCCACAAAAAACGAATTGAAAAAATGCAAGATGAAATTTCTTCTTTCCGTATGGTAGACGCTTCGAAAGAGGCTGCACTTCATGGATACTACATGATTGGAAGTCAAGTATTTGACGACATCACCAATCAATCTGCATATGAATCTAAATTATAATAACGACCGGAATGTAGTTCGTTGAATAGACGCGCCAAAGTATGTGGCTTCTTTTCCACATATCAATAAGAAAAGATAAAAAGTACTTGTATAGAGGAAATGTTTAAAATTGAGAATACAAATAACTAATATATAGGGGGTCTTCCTTGTAACAGAAGAAGACCTCCTATATATTAGTTTGTAATTTAGAGGATCTAAAAACTTTTCCTCCAAGACATGAATACCTACATATAAATTTCATATTACGGATATTATTTGATCAAACATAAAACTATTCAGAAAGGAAGAATAATATGGAATGCATAAAAATGCCGAAATGGGATTGGTATCATGTAAAAACTAGTGAACTTGAAAAACTTTCTTCTATAATCCCTCGTGATGTAACATCTTATTTCTCTCAATTTGTAAAAAAAATAAGTTCTCCTTGTGAAAATGGATTATATGTTTATACGTTATCACCAAGTCAAACTTGTGTATATGGTTCGTTTTTATATGATCAAGATAAAAAGGACGCCAAAATCCAAAACTTTCTTCATTATTTCGTAGCTCATGGAATACTGATAACGGTCCAGGAAAAAGAGGAAGAGGATTTCCAAAAATTAATACATAATTTCCCTATGAGTATAAAAAATTGTAATAGTTCCGCTGAAGGAGTATGTGCGATCTTATCAATATTTATATCTCACTATTTACGAAAGGTTGACTACTTTGAAAACAATTTCAGAAATGTGTTATGGGATTTTTATCATCATAATAACATAGCAGTTTTAGAAAGAATTTACCATATTCGTCATGAATTATTTATGAACACACATGTGTTTCGCTTAATACAAGAAGTGTTACAAGGCTTGGAGGAAGCTTGGTTAGAAAACTTAACAAACACCTTTTGCTATAAACAAACACACGTAAAATTAGAGCGTGGATTACAACTCGTTAAAGAATACCAAGAAGAATTAGACACGATGATTCATTTACAAGAAGTTGTTTCTTCTCATCGTGGGAATGAAATTATGAAAGCTCTTACTGTATTAACTGCTGTAAGTACGCCTTTGACGGCTTTAGGAGCATTGTGGGGGATGAATTTTAAATATATGCCTGAACTGGAATGGAAATATAGCTATTTAATCGCTCTCTTATTTATTATTTTTACAACAGGGGGTATGTATTTGTATATGCGAGTCAAAGGATGGACAGGTGATTTATTACGAGTAAAGAAAAAGAAGTCTTTTTTTAAATCTAATTAATCCAGTTTATAAAAAATATGATAGATATATGGTTAGTAATCTTTGTTTAAAAACTATAGCATATACATGGGGCAGTCTCATCATCTGAAATTTGTTCGAATCCAATTTAGAATATGGAAAAAGAGAACTTGCGATTAAAAACAAGCTCTCTTTAAAAGAAATAACGTAATTGAGATACTTATATATTAGCAATTGTTTTCTTCTAATTCCATATGTCTTATGTTGAGAAATAAATTATAAGTGGCTTGATAAAGCTAAAATGAATGATTGACATAATATTTTGACGATAATATAATAAATCTCGAATTCGAGATAATTTGTAAAGGATTGGTAATTGTGAGCGTGATTAAGGATGAGAGCTTATCTTTAAAGTTAATTGTTATATTATCAAGGGAATTACAGCCAATCACTAAACGTATTGAAAAGGATTTAAAAATTTATGGACTTAATGCAACTGAATTTGCAGTGCTTGAGCTACTATACAGTAAAGCTGATCAGCCTATAAAAAAATTGGGGACAAAATATTACTTGCAAGTTTTTGTATCACGTATGTAGTGGATAGGTTGGAAAAGAAGAGGTGAAACCATGTCCTAAAGACCGCCGTGTCACGTATGCATCAATTATTTCAGAAAGTATTGAATTGGTGACACTAATTTTTCCTCAGCATAAAGAGGGGATTCGGCAAATATTTGGTAGTTTGGACTATATTGAGAAAAAATGATAAGTAAACAGTTGAAAAAGTTAGGATATTACGCACAGAAAGTGTAAGTTTTTAGATGTTATTTCTGTTTAGTAATATCCTAATTAAATATAAATTAAATAAATAGGAGGGAAAATTAATAAATAGTAGTAAATGTATTGTAGTACAAAATAAAGAAATTATGTAATTGCAATTGATATAGTAGGAAAGATAGTTGTTATGCATAACGTATACATATTGTCCTTGTCATTATAAATCTTTCATAAAGCGGAGAGTGGGAGTGGGTATCAAGAATGGAATTACGTCATTTAGAGTACTTTATTCAAGTTTGTAATAATAATAGTTTTACTAAAGCTGCGGAAGTTCTAGGTATTTCACAGCCGACTTTAAGTCAACAAATCCGTGTGTTAGAAGGTGAACTTGATACACCTTTGTTTCATCGAGTTGGAAGAGGTATCAAAATGACAGAAGCGGGTAAGCTGCTATTTGATAAAGGAAAATTTATCATGCAACAATTTGATGACGTTTATAATGAAATTTTTGAATTAAAGGGTGTAAAAAGAGGTGTAATTACTATAGGAGGTTTATTAGAGGACCTCACTTATTTAACACCTTATATTATGAAGTTTCAACAACATTATCCCAACATCGTTGTAAAAATTATAGAATCCGAAGTTGCTGTAAATCAAATCGTTGATAAAAATATTGATATAGGCATCACGCGTAGTGCTCAAATTCCAGACACATTAACAAGTACCCTTTTGTATAGCGAAGAGCTTGTCCTTGTCATTCCAAAAAATCATCCTTTGAATGAAACATCATTTGTTTCTTTTAGAGAATTAGTAGGACTGAGTAGAATAATGGTTTCATGTAGTTGTCGTGAATCTATTAAAATATATTGTGAGAGTTTAGGGTTATCTTTATCTGAAGCAAATATAGAAACAAAATCTTCTATTTCTCTATTGAGCCTTGTATACAATGGTCATGGGGTTGCCATAATACCTCTTTCACTGGTTGATTTTGTTAATAATGATACTTTGAGCATAGTTCGTATTATTGATCCAACACCAAGGCAAGATATTAATCTTATTCACTTTGACGATAAATTTTTAAGTTTTGCAGCACGTATCTTTATGCAGAAGTTAAATAACCCTCAAAAGGTATTAGTATAATAATGATTTTAGTGTAACAATTGAAAAAATCTATACGTCTTGAGATGAGACCTATATTAAAGTCAAAGGGTAGTGGATTTATATGTATGGTGTAGTCGATCAAAAGGGGATACCACTGACTTTTAATTAAGGAAAAAAGGACGGACTTTACAAGAAGAGAAGGCTGTCAAAAACAAGTCAAGTTAATCAATCAACTCTTCGCTCTTATCGTATAGTCCCATTATGGATATACATTGCTATATTGAATCTACATATCCTTATTGTAGAAAGAAAACCACCGGCATTATACCGGTGGTTTTGACTTAGAAAGCAAAGCAAGTACAACCAATACCCCATTTAGTTCCATCTTTTCCTATTACGGTATGAGTGTGTTGATGGAGAGGGTTACTGCAACTATGTAACTTGTTATCATGAGAAGTGTGAGAAAGTATAGTGTGGGCTAGGTTAGCGCCACCATAACCATAAACTCCCGTCGGTGACCAATCAGGTGATGCTGGCGGCAATTCAGGTGATAAATTTTTAAATTCATCATTTCCATAAACAACCTGCCCGCCCATAATTGTGAGTAATGATTCAAGGTCTTTAATTTCTTCTTCTGGCACAGTAAAGTAGTCAGCAGACAATACAGCAATATCAGCAAACTGACCTACTGCAAGGGTACCTTTTTTACCTTCATCACCAGAGAACCACGCACTTCCTTTTGAATATAATTCCAGGGCTACTTTTCTATCAAGTTTATTTTTTTCATCGTATATGGAAAGCCCACCAATGGTTTTTCCGGCAACCATCCAGTAAAGAGCAACCCAAGGGTTATAGCTGGAAACCCTAGTTGCATCACTACCGGCGCCAACAGGTATACCTAGGTCTAACATCCGATAAATCGGAGGAGTACGCTTTGCAGCTTCCTTTCCGTATAAATCAACAAAGTATTCACCTTGAAAAGCCATGCGGTCTTGGATGGCAATACCGCCATTTAAAGCCTTAACACGTTCCATACTACGATCTGAGATTGTTTCTGCATGGTCAAACCACCATCGTAGACCATTAAAAGGAATTTCTTTGTTGACTTCCTCAAATACATTTAAGAAACGTGTTATTGATTCGTCATAAGTTGCATGTAAACGGAATGGCCAACGGTTTTCCACCAATAGAGAAATTACTTTCTTTAAGTCAGCTTCCATCATCGTAGCTAGTTCGGGCCGTGGCATTTGAAATTTTTCAAAATCAGCTGCAGAGAATACTAACATTTCTCCGGCACCATTCATTTTATACTTATCATTTCCTTGACCTGGAGAAACAATTTTTGCCCATGAAGCAAAGTCTTCATATTCATGATTAGGATTTTGTGTAAATAGATTATAAGCAATACGTAAAGTTAATTGTTCCTTCTCGGCTAAATGTTCAACAACTCTGTAGTCGTCAGGGTAATTTTGGAAACCGCCACCTGCGTCAATGGCACTTGTAATACCTAATCTATTTAATTCGCGCATAAAATGGCGAGTTGAGTTAATCTGATCGTCAAAATTAAGTATGGGAGCTTTACCCAAACTTGAATAAAGAATAGAAGCGTTAGGATTCGCAATTAAAAGGCCCGTTGGATTACCTCGTTTATCTCGCTCAATTAAACAACCTGGAGGGTCTGGGGTATCTTTTGTGTATCCCAGTGCACGAAGCCCTGCACGATTTACAAGTGCTCTATCATAAAGATGTAGCACAAAGACAGGGGTGTCTTCAGAAACAGCGTTAATCTCTTCCAAAGTTGGCATCCGTCTCTCTTTAAATTGAAATTCAGACCAACCTCCAACTACTCTTACCCACTGAGGAGCAGGTGTACGCCTTGCCTGTTCTTTGAGCATTTCAAGAGCAATGGCAATTGAAGGCACACCTTCCCATCGTAATTCCATATTATAATGAAGACCGCCACGAATAACGTGTATATGAGAGTCATTCAGGCCTGGAATAGCTCTTTTTCTTTTAAGGTCTATTTTTTTTGTTTTTTCTGTGGCACTATTAAGAAGCTCATCTCCACCTACTGCAGTTATTAAACCATCAGTTATGGCGATAGCAGATACCTCAGGTTGAGAGGGATCAAGGGTAGTAATTTTTCCGTTATATAAAATCATATCCGGTACATTCATATTCACACCTCGTCTACTTCCTATTATTTTGTAACCATGGATGAAATAATTTACCGAAAATCGGCATAACTACCCATGATAGCAAGGACACTATACATACAGAAACAAAAAAAGCCGACATAATAGGATTCATATGTTTTATAATAGGTCCTATCAATTTAGGAACTAACATGCTAAGAGGCCATACACCCAGAAGGGTAACGATAGACATTTTCCATTTTGGCGGTGGAACTGGTGTTTTCGGAGTAACAAACCAATAAGCCAAACTGCTTTCAGTTTTGTAAGTTGGATTAGTAACTTGAAATTGTTCTGCCGTTTTTAGCAAATCTCGGCGAACATCTGATTGTTGCCAAGCACGTAGATGCTCATACGTATCAAAGCGAAAAATAACAGTATACTCTCTGGATTCGTTACTTGGGACTATTAGGTTTACGCCTAAATGCCCTGGGAATTTAGTAGCGGCAGCTTCGATTTCATGTCTCCATGTTTCAAACTGTTTTTCTTTCCCTTGTTGAATTTCCCATGTAACAATCGTTGTTACTGGATCAGTAGCATCCATTGTGTTCTCTGTATGAGTCTCTTCGACAGTTACGCCTTCTTGTTTCATATTTTTCTGCTTGGGAGCGCGCCATGCACCATAGTATATGCGTATTCTACACCTTGACCATAAGCACCAGTGTGTTCCTTTACAATCTCCATTACAGCATCATAAGTGTCTTTGTGTGCCCAGTCACGTTGGTATTCAAGTAAAACTTGAATGGCTGTCACTGGAATTGCACCAGCTTGCTCTACACGACGCATAGCAGCGTTATGTGCTGTCAAACTAGTACCACCTGAAGCATCATCAACTGCATACACCTCATAGCCAGCTTTAATTGCTTCAAGCACAGGGAATGCAAGGCAAACTTCAGTCCAAAGTGCTGCAAATATTAATTTCTTTCTACCGGTTGCTTTAACTGCCTCAACAAATTTCGGATCTTCCCAAGAGTTCATTGAACTACGTTCTATAATTTCATGGTTTGGGAATATATCAAGAATTTGTGGCCAAAAATAACCAGAAAAGCTACGTGTTTCAACTGTAGTAAGAATAGTAGGTACGTTAAAAGTTTTTGCTGATTTAGCAAGTAGCATAACGTTATTAATCAATGTTTGTCTATCAATACTTGCAACTCCAAAAGTCATTTGAGGTTGAAAATCAATCAAAATTAAGGCACTGTTCTCCGGATTTAACAATTCTAAATTACTCATAATAAAACGCTCCTTTTTCAATTGTTTATTGAAAGTAATGTATCTTCTGTCAATTGAAGCTCTACTATACTTTTTAATTTAAATTTAGTGCTGATTTAATCAGCACTAAATTTATACTATCTACTTTAAAAAAGGTGATTTAAAGCTATTTCCTTGAGATACATTTATGCATTTTGTTTACTAAGATCTCGCTGAGCTCCCCTATAGCTTCCAATTATATTTTGATAGCCTGGAAGATTACTAGCAAGCAAATTGCCAAAACCTTCGACATCGTTGCGCCAATCGCGTTGTAATTCGCAAGCTACGCTAAACCAGTTCATAAGTTGTACACCATTATGTGCCATACGCGTATTGGCAACATCTGCAACTTGTTTGCTGAAAGTTCCTGAAGCATCAGTAACAGCAAATACTTCATATCCAGCTTTTATAGCGGAAAGTGCCGGGAAAGCAACACAAACGTCCGTAACTACGCCTGCGATGATAAGTTGTTTTTTTTCAGTTTCTTCAATTGCTTTTACAAAATCATCATTATCCCATGCGTTAATTTGTCCAGGTCGAGCTATTTTTGGTGCATGAGGAAAGAGATCAACCAATTCTTGCATTAAAGGTCCATTAGGCCCGTTTTCGAAACTTGTTGTTAAAATAACTGGTAAATCAAAAAACTTAGCAGTATGAGCAAGAGCTAAAACATTGTTCTTGAATTCATCAACACCATAGTCACGTACTAGTCCGGACATAAGACCAGTTTGATGATCTACTAAAAGCACGATAGCATCATCTTTGTTAATACGAGAATAGAGATCAGTCATTATGTATTCCTCCTAAAAATTAAGTAATCGAAGAAAGTTTAAATAGTCGAATACTATCATAAATTTCTTCGTTTATAACTAAGCTCACCAATAATATTGGTTATAGCAGCATTCACGGAACATGAAGCGCTATACAAATTTATAGTATTTGAAAACTGATTCATTAATCAATTCCGAATTATCTATAATTTGTATAGGTCGTAACTATAGTTGTTTTTACTGTAAAATAGATTGATTTTATCTATACATTCTATAGATAGAATGATATTGATAGTCACCTATTTTTGTTATTAGAATTGAACAGGAGGAGTGTTCAGCAAATACTTCGTGATGAAAAAGGTAGGAGATGGGGAATCGTCCATAAACAGAAAATGAATTCATCGGAACAATAGAGTTCACACTATAAATAAGCATAAATAGGTTATGAGATTTATCCGGATTATTGAAGAGAAGGGTACATATTAAAGGAGGTAGGACAATGGCAAAAATTACTGTAGGAACCGAAAACCAAGCACCAATTGAGATATATTATGAGGATTATGGTATAGGAAAACCAGTTGTACTTATTCATGGTTGGCCGTTAAGTGGTCGATCTTGGGAATACCAAGTTCCCGCTCTTGTTGAGGCTGGATACAGAGTGATAACATATGATCGTCGAGGTTTTGGAAAATCATCTCAGCCGTGGGAAGGGTATGAATATGATACCTTTACTTCTGATTTACATCAACTATTAGAACATTTAGAGCTTCAAAATGTCACACTTGTTGGTTTTTCTATGGGTGGAGGCGAAGTAGCACGGTATATTAGTACGTATGGAACAAATCGTATTGAAAAGGCTGTTTTTGCTGGGGCAGTTCCTCCATATTTATACAAATCAGAGGATCATCCTGAAGGGGCGTTAGATGATGCAACAATTGAAGCATTCAAAAGTGGTGTGATAAATGATCGCCTTGCATTTCTTGATGAATTTACTAAGGGATTTTTCGCGGCTGGTAATCGAACAGATTTAGTTAGTGAGCCATTCCGTTTATATAATTGGGATATTGCAGCCAGTGCATCACCTAAAGGAACGCTTGATTGTATTACCGCCTTTAGTATGACAGATTTTAGAAAAGACTTGGAGCAGTTTAATATACCTACTCTTATTATTCACGGTGATTCAGATGCAACTGTACCATTTGAATATAGTGGGAAATTAACACATGAAGCAATTCCTAATTCTAAAGTAGCATTAATAAAGGGTGGTCCACATGGGCTAAATGCAACGCATGCTAAAGAATTTAATGAAGCGCTCCTATTATTTTTAAAGGACTGATTACAACTATATAATTGTTAATTGATAAATTATAAACAAGTAAAATAAAGCATTTAAAAAGATGCTCTTGGATAAATCCAGGAGCATCTTTTTGAATGCGGCGTAGTGCACCACTGTAATCAATTTAAAGAATCGAAATCTTCCATAATGAAATTTTTATTCATTTTTAAATGGTGATATTGAGTTAGGTTTATAAATATCCATTAGTTTTGGATTGAATATGCTTCTTAACAGCTAACATGTATGGATTAGAGTTTTTTAGTCTCTTAGAAGTATTGTTATATTACTATCAAGATAATATTTTGAAGAATCCTCAAAACAAAGAAATGCACATTTTCTTATTTTGGGTAGTGAATTTTCTTAAGTTGAGTGGGGCCTTTATATCCTAATCCAAAAGTGTAGGATAGAGCCTACAAATAATCATTTCCTTCTTAAAATTGTCGTTTTACATCCTCACATTTTTGAGTAAATAGTGTTTTGTTGGGAAATAATAAAATCTTATTAATTTTTATAATTAGTAGAATTTTTATAGAAATAATCCTCTTAATATATTAAAATAACATTGTATTATGTAAGATTTTAATTAGGGGAGAGAAATTTTATGTTGAAAAAAATCATTCCAGTTGCTTTAGCAATAAGTACAGTTACTTTTACTAGTGTATTCGCTGTGCCTTCAGCCCAAGCAAGTACAGAACCAAACCGCTACATAGATGTACAAATGCTCGGTATTAACGATTTTCATGGGCAACTAGATACTGTAAAAAAAATTAACAATAAAGATGCAGGGGGAATTGAGTACTTAGGGTCTTATTTACGTGATCGCGAAAAACAAAATCCAAATACATTAAAGGTACATGCCGGCGATGTTGTTGGAGCAAGTACTCCTGTTTCAGCATTATTACAAGACGAACCTACCATTGAATTTCTAAATGATTTGAAATTCGATGTTGGAACGATAGGAAATCATGAATTTGATGAAGGTGTTGAGGAAATGAACCGCCTTATTTATGGTGGATACCATGAGAAAACAGGGAAATTTAAAGGTGCAAAATTCCCATATGTTGCCGCAAATTTCTATAATAAATCCACTGGTCGTTTATTTTTACCACCATTCACTATAAAAAAGGTACAAGGAGTTCCTGTTGGATTTATCGGAGTCGTAACAACGGATGTGCCTAACCTTGTTATGCCTACTATGCTAAAGAATGTAGAAATTACAGATGAAGTTGAAGCTATTAACAAATCCGTAAAGAAATTAAAAAAACTAGGCGTTAAATCTATCGTTGTTCTTGCGCATAACGGAGGTACAACAGATGGGAACGGCGTAACAAATGGTGATATCGTCCGATTAGCAAATCAGACTGATCCAGAAGTCGATGTTATTTTTGGTGGGCATAGCCACACGTATGTAAATGGAACTGTTAATAATAAACTTGTCGTACAAGCAAATTCTTACGGTATGGCTTTTGCTGATGTTGATGTAAAGATTGATCGTAAAACACAAGATATTGTTGAGAAAAAAGCAGAAATTGTTACAACTTACCATGAAGGCATAGAGCCTGATAAAAAAATAAAGAAGAAGATGGAGAAATATCAAGCAAAAATCGCACCTCTTGTTAATGAAGTTGTAGGTAAGTCTATTGCTCCGCTAGATCGTAAACTAAATACGGCTGGTGAATCTACTCTTGGAAATTTAGTTGCTGATGCCCAGCGTGCAACAATGCAATCTCAAATTGCACTTATGAATCCTGGTGGTATTCGTAATGACTTAGATGCTGGTGATATTACATGGGGAGAGATATATGGTATTCAACCATTCGGAAATCAATTAATAAAAGTAAATTTAACGGGTCAAGATATTCGTGATATTTTAAATCAACAATGGCAAAAAGACATAACAAGAATGCTTCAAATTTCAGGGATCCAATACACTTGGGATGCAAACAAACCTAATGGAGAAAAAGTAACAAGTGTGCGCCTAACAAATGGAGAAGAAATTATTCCTTCTAAAACTTACAGCGTCGTTGCGAACGCATTTCTAGCTTCAGGTGGAGATGGATTTGTATCCTTTAAAAACGGGAAAGATGCTGAAACAGGACCAACTGATTTTGAAGCATTAGTAGATTATATAAAAAAATCAAAAGAACCAATTCAGTCTGTTATTGATGGAAGAATTCAAAAAATAAATTAGTTTTTTATTAATCTCAAAAACAAATAGATTACCTGTACGCTATACTTTTTCGTGTGCAGGTAATCTATTTTTTGTGGGTTTGAAATAAATCTTACCGTGGTCAATGGATATACCGCCTAGATGCAGAGTGTAGAAAAAAAGTGAAGTAAACAAAAGTTGATATCCTGAACGTACAGGGAGTCTTTGTTTGAAAAAACGGGACATAGCAAACATAAAACAGGCTTAACAATGGATGAAAGAAAATGCGCATTGGGCAGGGTACATCATTCGTTATTCAAAGGGAAATATAACTGGTTATGTGTATGAGCCTTGGCATATTCACGCTATATAGGAGAGGTTGCTGAAAAAATATATAAGGAAAAACTAACTTTAGAGGAATATATGGGATAAGCAAGCCACAGTGAATTGAAAATCTGTATTTTTGTTTAGAGAATAGTATTTTATAAAATAGTAGAGTACTTTTACTTTAATAGATTCAAAAACTACCTATCTAAAAATTTGATAGGTAGTTTTTTTACTTTTGGGCACAAAGTGAAATCATTTTATTATGTTCACACATATAGAAAATGTAATTACCCTAAACACCAATCATTGCCCCTCATTATTAGCGATAGGATAGCTGCTTAAGGACAAAAAAGAATTGGCTAACTTTTGTGCAAAATGTAATGGGGGCTCTATCGACTGGATATGAATATACATAATTAAGGGATTCATGTACAGCCAGTGATTATGTAAAGCACTTACAATAATTCCTTGTTGTACAATTGATTTCATAAATGCAGGAATCTCTTCTTGTAGAATAGCAATTTCGCCTAAATTTAATGCATTACCATTTTGATCCAACGATTCAAAACTTACTCCGACGGGTACTACATAGGTACTTTGTTTTCCTTGTACAAGTACTTTAAAATCGCGGTGAAAAGACACCGAACAACCACCTTGACTTATTTTACTTTTCCCTTTAAGTATTGTAGCAAATTGTTCGCAAATGAAATTAAGATTGTGCATAAATTCAATCCCTTTCTTATATAAGTATATGGCTACTATGAAAATATCTATTTAAATACAGGGTTTTGCTTGAATACTAAAAAATGAGTTCTAAAATACTGTACCTATTCACGAAGAATTTAGTTGTTTCTCCTTGTATCTATTTATACTTTTCGGTATAGAAAACAATGCCTATGAATACAGAGGGGAATTCTTTAAGGTTTTCTAAAAAAGATTTTAGTAACGGTTATTTTAACCAAAATTTTCATGGGAATATCTTTAAAAGGAACTTATGTTTTTTGCAAGAAGTGATAAGCTTATATGATTATTCTCTTTTACCAAATCGTATCATGTATTAAAAAAAGGACTTGATCCCCGATATACAAAATTGGCTGTCGTAGGAGATGTAAACCGCAGTGGATCAATCGTATTAGCAGCAACACCGCTATTAAAATCATTAGGAATTAAGAAGATGGCAAGGTTGTACGAAATATCGAAGCGGCCGGATATTATAATTGTGAATCTGATTATACATACGTATATGAAATGTTCAACTTACATATCAGGCTTAACTTTAAAGTATGTTGCGCTGGAAGATTTTCATCAATATAGTATCGATGAGTTTTTCATGGATATGACCGCAAGCATTCATTTGTTTGCGAGTAATCCGTGCGAGTTCGCATTTAAAATTTAAGAGAGAAATATATGAACGTACGCGAATTGAAAGTACGATTGGTATTGCTTCGAATTTATTATTGAGTAAAGTAGCGATGGAAGCAAATCTTGCAATAAGCATTTTAAACGGACAATAATAAAAAGCGGACATTTTGTTGGTTATACAATCATTTTATTTATTACCAATGGGTTATACATTTTTAACTATCAGTATTATTGGTTTTGTTGTATCTCTATAAACAAAGGTCATCAATAAAAAACACTAATCTTACATAAGATTAGTGTTTTTTATTGTATTTTCCCCTTGTTTTTGGGTATGAGTGCTGGCTAATCTTTTTGGAGCTAGACGCACGACTTTAACGTAACCTTATATGGCGTAAATGAATTTTTTATTCGATAGATCTAGGCAATTGTAGCTTTCAGATTTATGTAAGTGATTTTTAATCCATACCAACTTAAACTTCTTTATTACTTGATTTAAAAAGTACATACAACTTCTTGGCAAGAAATTGTGGTGTATACGGCATGTCCCTATGTAACCACTTTACAATTGTTCCAATTAAAGCTGAAGAACCGTACCAAATAACAATGTCTTTTGGAATGTCTTTAGTAACGAGAAAGGGGTGACTTTCTGTTCTCTCTGTTATTTTGTCTGAAAGTGTATTTAACAAGCGTTCTGTAAAAATCGGTGTTCGTCTAGAACCAAGAACTACTTTATAGAATTTAGCATTATCAGCAATGTACTCAAGTAGGTCTACGAGTTTTAACCATTCTATATCCTCAGAGGAATCTGAGAGGTTTTCCGTGCTTATCATTATCTTCTCAATATCCTCGACCATTTCCTGTGCCATTTTCTCCAACATGTCATGAATATCACGATAATGGAGATAGAATGTAACACGATTAATGGTTGCACGTTCTGCAATTTTATTAACTGTTATTTTGCTAATTTCCATCTCTTGTAGAAGATCTATTAAAGCCGCTTTTATTAACTGGCGTGTACGAATGATTCGAGGGTCTACACGGGACTTTGGATGGTTTGTCATATCTAATCACCTTTCCTATTAATTAGAAATTTACAATATTCTAAGTTGTGTCTATTATCTTAGACTTTATTAACAGAAATCATAAGAAGTGATAACTAATAGACAGTTATTAAGAAATTGTCTGTTGTCATAATAATCTATAATAATGTAATTTATATAGTGTAAATTATTCAACACTTTGTAAAAAAAGTCTACGTTAAAATTAGAAAGGATATGAAAGAATTGTATAATCAGACTAAAACAGTCCCCAATTCGATAAAAAAAGGACCTATTATGTTTATTATGATTTTAGGTGCTTTTCTTGCAACATTAAACCAAACACTCATGAGTGTCGCTACTCCTGAACTTATGGTTGAATTTAAGATTTCGGCTACAACAGCCCAGTGGTTAACAACCGGTTACATGCTAGTAAACGGCGTCTTGATTCCTATTACCGCTTATTTAATGCAACGTTTTACCACACGTGAACTCTTTCAAACTTCCATGCTTATATTTCTAGCTGGAACCATTGTTTCAGCTGTAGCAACAGGATTTCCTGTCTTGTTAACTGGACGTATGATTCAGGCAGCCGGTGCAGGAATCATTATGCCATTGCTTACGCATGTTATTTTGACCATCTTCCCTCGCGAAAAGAGAGGAGCGGCTATGGGAATGGTGGGGCTTGCCGTCATTTTTGCGCCAGCAATTGGTCCTACAATTGCCGGATACATTATTGATAACTATAAATGGGAAACGATGTTTTACGGAATGATTCCATTTGCTATCCTTGTCATTGTGCTCGGATTCATTTATCTCCGAAATGTATCCGACCGAATCAAGACAAAACTTAATATCCTAAGCGTTATTCTCTCTACCATTGGTTTCGGTGCATTAATTTATGGTTTCAGCCAGGCCGGAAGCCTTGGCTGGTCAGATATAGAGGTAGCAGGTACGATTATTGTAGGTATCCTAGCCCTTGTCCTCTTTTCATGGAAGGAATTAAGATCACAAAATCCATTGCTGGACTTACGTGTATTTAAATACAATATGTTTTCTTTAACAACAATCATTAATATCGCAATTACTATGATTATGTATGCAGATATGATGTTACTCCCGTTATACCTCCAAAATATGCGTGGTTTCACAGCCATTGAGTCGGGTCTTCTGCTTCTTCCTGGTGCGCTGGTCATGGGATTCCTTATGCCAGTTACCGGTAAGCTATTTGATCGCTTTGGTGCAAAATGGTTAGCTATTACTGGAATGACAATTACCATTATTACAACAATGGGTTTTATCAACTTGACGGATTCCACTAGTTATATCTATTTGATTCTCATGTCAACAGGGCGTCGCATTGGTATGGCCTTAATGATGATGCCGATTCAGACTGCTGGTCTAAATCAATTGCCACAAAGGTTAAATGCACATGGAACAGCGATAAGCAATACGATTCGTCAAGTTGCCGGTGCTGTCGGTACTTCGCTTCTCGTGACAGTGATGACGAGTCGTACGAAATCACATCTGCAGGATATGGTTCCTACCGCAGTAGCTAAAGGGTTGAATCAAAAAGAGCTTGTTACAGCAGCCGCTATACAGGGGATTAATGACGCCTATCTTGTCATCATTGGAATTGGTATCATCGGATTAATACTTTCCTTCTTTATAAAGAAAGTTAAACAGGCTTCCGAATTAGAATCTAATATTCCCGCAGAGATGGTAACTACAGAGAAAATAAATTAAAACCATTTGAATTTCCGAATCAAAAAGAAGAAATTTATACCAACTGTTAGTCATCATATTCGGAGTAAATCATTTCTATCTTATGCTGGTTAGGAATGAGATTTACTCCAAATATGACTATTTATAGATTGATTTATACAATTTGTATTTTTAAGGAGGAATATCAGTGAAAAAAGAGGTTATTGCAATTCAAGAAATCCCTAATTTCCAGACGCGTACTGAAGAATTTTTCCCTTTAAAGTGGTATAAAGAAATGCTTTACAATCATTCTGTTTATTTTCACGAGGAAACGAATACATGGAATGCGTTTAAGTATGAAGATGTTAAGCAGGTGTTAACCAATTATGAATTCTTTTCAAGTCAAGGGCCTAGAAGTGGTATTTTTGTCGGTGATAATAAAAATCAAAAAAACACTTCACCTATAACAATGATTACGTTCCTTGATCCTCCTGATCATCGAAAAGTACGGTCCTTATTGGCAGCAGCTTTCACTCCTCGCAGTTTAAAAGAGTGGGAACCCCGCATTCAACAAATTGCAACGGAGCTTGTAGAAAACATACAAGAAAATTCTACGATTAATATTGTGGACGCTTTGGCATCCCCTTTACCTGCTCTAGTAATAGGTGATTTATTTGGTGTACCTGCACAAGGTCAAGGTCAGTTTAAAAATTGGGTTGATATTTTGTTCCAACCATATGATAAAGAACGGTTAGAAGACCTTGAACAACAAAAACAAAAGGCAGCGAAAGAATATTTTGAATATCTTTATCCTATTGTAGTTCACAAACGTTCGAACCTTTGTGATGATATTATCTCTGATTTAATTCGAGCTGAAGTGGATGGGGAGAAACTTACGGATAATGAGATTGTACAAACAACTATGTTACTTTTAGGGGCAGGTATTGAAACAACTAGTCACGCAATAGCCAATACATTCTATTCATTGCTTTATGATGACAAGTCATTATATGAAACACTAAGAAAGGATATAGATCTAGTCCCTAAAGCCGTTGAAGAAATGCTTCGATATCGCTTTCATATTTCAAGAAGGGATCGTACGGTCAAAAAAGATAATAATCTATTAGGGATTGAGTTAAAAAAAGGTGACGTAGTCATTGCTTGGATGAGTGCATCCAATATGGATGAAAACATGTATAGCGATCCTTTTTCTATAGACATTCATCGCTCAAATAATAAAAAGCACCTAACTTTCGGAAGTGGTCCACATTTTTGTTTAGGTGCACCCCTTGCACGATTAGAAATGAAAATTGTATTAGAGGTATTCTTACAAAAGTTTTCTTGTATCGAACCAGTTGAAGGATTTGAATTAGAAAAAAACTTAACTGCTTCTGCTACGGGACAGTCCTTGACTTATCTACCAATGAAAGTTTATGGGATACCCATTAATTTAAGAAACTAATTGTTCCCCAAAAATGAAAAAACGAGCTGAATTTTTATAAATCACCAGCCCTATAAGAGTATTTTTTTGTTTTTGGGGTATGTAAGAATCTTAGCTTGATAGCATAGGTGGATGAATAGAGGGTCTTTAGTAGACCTTCTTATTAAAGAAATGAGAAAAAACATGTGCGAGAGTTTAACAAGCTATATTATGAGTTTGTCTAGAGAGCACATATGAAATTGAAAGGATTAAAAAAAGCCAGAATGGTCCCTATCAAAAACCATGATAATACTAAGGGATGATAGTAAAGTCTTAATATTTAACGTTCGAGACATATGTAGATTTATTGTAAAATAATATTGAATTCAACAATTAGGTAATAGATGTTTTGAAATAATTAGAATTATGGAGGAAGGGTTCAATCAGTTCTACAAAACTGAAGTGCATTCTAGTCTTTTGAAGTACACCTCTTTTTAACTTAGTTAACATAGTTATCGTGTCCGTTAGTTGGTTAATTAATACCTTAATTCATTTTTTTACCAATAAAGTATTGCATCAAAATGCAAAGTTTTTCGAAAATAACTATTTTCGATGTGAGATGAAAATGGGGGAATATCTATTTAGAATCTAATAAAAAAGATAAGATTACGGAGTGTAATCTTATCTTCGCACTAATAATAATAAATTGTATTTTCAAGGTTTTAAAATGACTTTTATACAATCATCTTCACGATTATTAAAAATTTGATAACCGTAGCTCGCTTCTTCAAGGGGGATTTTGTGCGTAATAATCTCTTTTGGATCAAATTCTTTATTTGTTATTTTTTCAAATAGTTCTGGCATAAAATGAATGACAGGTGCTTGTCCCATTTTCAGATTAATATTTCTAACCCAAAATGCACCGAGTGGGAAGGCATTATAGTTGCCGCCATAAACGCCGGTCATTTGAACTGTTCCATATTTTCTTACGGCTTTCGTAGCAATTTGAATAGGGCCGAGAGTTCCACCTTGTAATTTCAATTTTTGTTCTAGAAATTCTAGGGGTGATTTTTTTCCATCCATGCCCACGCAATCAATGACTACATCGGCACCGCCATGTGTAATTTCCTTTAAATGTTCTCCCATATCAGGAAATTTTGTAAACTCAAATACCTCAACATTGTTAATCTTTTTTGCATAATTTATCCGATAATCTAAGTAATCGACTGCAATTACGCGTTTAGCACCTTGCATCCAAGCGAATTTTTGTGTCATTAATCCAACAGGGCCACAACCAAGAACGATAACAGTATCACCTCGCTTAACGCCTGCGTTTATTACACTCCAATAGGCTGTTGGTAAAACATCGGATAAAAACAGTAGAGATTCATCTTCCAGTTCGCATGATTCTGGTATGACAAATGGAGTGAAATTTCCAAAAGGAACTTTTAAATATTCTGCTTGTCCGCCTGGATGGTTACCAAATTTCTCTGTATAACCAAAGTATCCACCAGAATCATAATGAGGATTGGAGTTATCACATTGGCTTTCCATCTCATGTTGGCAATAGAAACAATGTCCACAAGCAACGTTAAAGGGGATTACAACACGGTCGCCTTTTTTCACTTTCGTAACATCTGGACCAACTTCTTCAACAATGCCCATTGGTTCATGACCAATAATGTACCCTTGCGGTAAAGGCATGTTCCCTTGATATAAATGTAAATCAGAACCGCAAATAGCGGTTGAAGTAATTTTTACAATAATATCATCTTTTTTTTCTAACTTTGCATCATCCACTTGTTTAACTTGTACTTGGTTTGGACCTTGATAGGTTACAGCTTTCATCTCGTATCTCCTTAGGAATCATTTTTCAAAATTTATCCCGCATTAACGGGCAGTAAGATCCCCACCTCAAAATTCAGCGGAAGCAAAGAAGTTAGGTGGGGGGGGCGGGCTGCACGTAAAAGCCCGATTGGTGAGGGCTGATTAAAGTTTCACTTTATATGTATCTCTTGGCAAAACAGAAATCTTTAGTAAAGAGGAATCTATACATAGTGTTGTTATGACAGTATGTTATAGCAACTCTTCTTTCTTATGTCTTCTGCACTATTTTAAGAAGAAATTCAATATTTATTCATAAACTAATTCCCATAAAAAGGATAATTATTATTTCATAATCTGTAGCATATTAAAAACATCGGAGGTGAAATAATATGGCAAACAATAATAGTGGAAATCGTAATGAATTGTTAGTTCGAGGTGCTGAACAGGCTCTTGATCAAATGAAATATGAAATTGCACAAGAGTTTGGTGTACAACTTGGTGCAGATACAACAGCTCGTTCAAATGGATCTGTTGGTGGTGAAATTACAAAACGTTTAGTAGCAATGGCTGAACAACAACTTGGTGGTAGAGCTAACCGCTAAGTAAATTGACATACAATATAGTAGATATGTAAATCAATTTCTTTTGTATATGTGTAAAAATAAAAACCCTTATAGTAAATGGATTCTCACTCAAAGATTATTGGTAATCTTCTTTCATAATCTTTGAGTATTTTATTTGTAAACTACTTTCCTAAACAATAAACACGCAGTGTTGGAAAGGTGTTTTCCATGCATAGTAGAAAATCTTTTGCAGGAAAAAGCATACTTAAAAATTTGATTTCAATATTGAAATCAATATTTATTATGATATTTTCGAAAGGGAGGAATTTAAAAATGGGTATATTAAGTGGAAATCCTCAAAACGAACCATTACATTACGGAGAAGTATTTGATATTTGGAGTTATCTTCTAGCTGCACAAGGTGCCATTGCAAGTCACCAAGTATTTATGAATCACACAGGTGATGAAGATTTGAAAAAGTTTCTAGAAGGCTTAATTGAAAATGACATGAATTCGGAAATAGAAGAATTAAAGGCGCTTTTAAAAGTTAATGGGGTTGCTTTACCACCTGCGCCTCCAGAACGACCAGTTGCATCTATTGAAGACATTCCTCCAGGAGCGCGTATTAATGATGTTGAAATAGCAGCAGCTGTTTCTACAGGATTAGCAGCTGGACTTGTCACATGTAGTCAAGTGATGGGAAAATGTCTTCGAGAAGATGTAGGCATGCTATTTGGACAATTTCATATGAAAAAAGCGCAAGCAGGTGTAACTTTGCTGCGTTTAAGTAAGAAAAAAGGATGGGTAGTACCACCTCCGTTACATGTGAAAAACTCTGATCAAGCTTAATAAACAAAAATAAAAAAGTGGCATTTGCCACTTTTTTATTTTTTAGATGTATCCTCAAGCTTGGATTTATTTATTGTAGAAGAATCTATATATTCATTTGACATTTCCATAGCATAGTTATCATGCTGAATATGATTGTGATTTCTTAATGTATTCTCGTTACGCAGTACTAACCTCTTCATATAAATGTGGAAGAAAATTTCTGTTCCACCAATAATTAAAGCGGCTATAAATGAAGAAAGTCCAATATTACGAGTAGCATCTAAATTAGTAAACAAGGATGTTAGTAACCAAATTCCGAAGAAGCTTAAGCCGACATCTGCTATTGTAGCAATCATATTTCCGTATTTAGGTAAAATGAAGAGATCTCCGATTAAATAGGCAGCTCCTGTAAGGAAAAGAGAAATGAGTAATACTCTAGGAATTGAAATGCCTTTAAAGATACTAAGTATGATTAGTAATACTGCAGTTATCGCTGTGTATTTAATTAATAAAGCAACAATATGTTTCATCCTTTTCCTCCATTGTTTAAACGTATATGGAATAAAATATTTCATTAAAAACGGGTTATGCTTTTATATAGCGTAACCCGTTTTAATTACTCTTTAATGGGAAGAGGTACAAGCTGGGTAAGAAGCAGGCTTATACTACGGATAGTATTTGCGGAATATCGAGTTTTATTCACAAAGGGTAGGTCTATCCTTATAATAGAGATGTTGCTTAAGTACAGTGTTTTTTCACTAAACTTAATAATTTTTTCTATTTTGATTTTGAAGTATATTTTAATTATTTAATATTAAAACCAAAGTTTTTTTGCTTAATGTGCCTTTTTATCTACATATTTTCCGTAATCAGGTACAGCAATTTTATCAAATTCTTGAACGAGTGTGTTGAGGCTTGTTGATAGCAAATCACCTGACATCGGTATCCCATGCCCAGTAACAGCAACTAGAGGCTTTAGTTTCTCTAGCTTAATAACTGACTCTTTAGCGGCTTTCCAGTCTGTTGTTAAATAACGAGGTGGTCCGCTTATTTCCTGTTCCTGAGTAATTACTTTATATAAATATTCCTGTTTCACTGTAACAAAAGCGTCCCCAGCAATTAAAGTTCGGTCTTTTTCTCGGAATAATGAAATATGCCCTGGAGTATGTCCTGGTGTATGAACCCATCTAAACTCTGGCATATGAGGAACGGTTCCATCTGCAGGTAATACTTTTACGCTATTTTCTAAATTAATCGGTTCGTTAGGGAACAGAGGTGACATTTTCGCTACCATACCACCTTCAACTGTTGGATCTGGTTCAGGATAGCTTTGTTGTCCAGTCAGGAAAGGTATTTCCATTTGATGTGCATAGACTGGAACATCCCAATACTTGATGAGTTCAATTATTCCTCCAACATGATCAAAATGCCCATGAGTTAAAATAATTGCTTTTGGGCGGCTATTTGTACCAAATCGCTTCTCAGTAACAGATATAATTTCATTTGCACATTTAGGCATTCCAGCATCAACTAAAACAAAATTATCGGTATGCGGATTTCCAACAAAACATATGTTGACGATTTGAATCGTGTAGCAAAATAAATCAGGCAATACTTCGAGGCCATGACCACTCTCAATTGAAGTTGCTGGAATAAACTTGTAATCACTTCCATAATTCATTTCATTGTCCACTTTTTCTCCCCCTTAACTTATTCCAATATGACATTATAGTTCCCTAATTTTGAAAATCCATTTTGGGGGATGTCGTTTTCTCCCGCTTTAATGGGCAGTAAGACCCCACTGATTAAAGTTTCACTTTACAGTATACTGACTTTGTTTCTTACTCGTTTATTACATTTACTATCACAAGTGCCCTTATTAAAATGAGGAGAGAAACGTACTTGATTATAGGAAGTTTTTATTTAAGAGGAGGAACTATCATATGGCAAAGGTACTAATGTTTAATTTTCCAGGGGAAGGACATGTGAACCCAACTCTTGCACTTATTGAAGAATTAGTAAAAAGAGGGGAAGAGGTTGTTTATTATTGTGTAGAGGAGTATAAGGAGAAAATTGAAAAAACAGGAGCTTTGTTTCGTCCATATGAAAATTTTTTAGCAAAAGTAGACATGTTGAAAAGGATGAATGGAGAAATAGATCCCTCTGAACTATTATTACATATGGTAAAATCCATGGATAAAATAATAAAGATTGTTATAGAAGAGTTGAAAGAAGAAAAGTATGATTACGTAATATATGATAACAATTTTGCAGTAGGATGGATCATAGCTGAAGCATTACATTTACCTAAAATCTCTTCATGCACAACATTTGCAGTTACGAAAAAGTTATTTAACGCATTGATGAACAATCATAATGAAGGAGACAAAAAATCACCTCTTTATCAAGAAGTTACGCATATTTTAGAAGAGTGGCAAAAGGTATATGGCTTTTCTATGAATGAAAAGAAAAATGTAATGACTTGTGCTGGAAATATTACTATCGTATATACGTCTGAATTTTTCCAACCTGATGTGGAGGAATTGGATGATTCTTATATCTTTGTTGGACCCTCTATTACATCACGGAAAGATATGCAAGAAATTACTTTTAAACAGAAGGAAGAAGAGAAACTCATTTATATTTCTATGGGAACTGTATTTAATCAACAGATGGATTTTTATTACATATGTTTTGAAGCATTTAAAAATTTTCCTGCTACCATCATATTGTCCGTAGGAAAACATATTGACATCAACCAATTGAAAAATATCCCATCTAATTTCAAAGTTTATAATTATGTGCCTCAGTTAGAGGTATTGAAACAAGCTAATCTTTTTATTACACATGGGGGAATGAATAGTTCTAGTGAAAGCTTATATTTTGGCGTTCCTATGATCGTTATCCCAGTTATGGGAGATCAACCGATAGTGGCCCAAAGAATAGAAGATTTAAAAGCTGGCATACAATTAAATCTAAAAAAGCTTACTCCAGTGACATTATATAATGCAGTAATGGAAATATTATCGAATGATGTATACTTAGAAAATAGTCATAAAATCAAATGTACTTTAAAAAATGCTGGTGGATATATTAAAGCCGCTGAAACAATAGAACTATTTAAGTTGAAGACGGGTATTAAATAAGATGCCCCAGTTGCCAAACACAGCAGCTGGGGCATCTTATTATTTCTTCCTAACTTAATTATACCACGTAAATCAAGTTCGAAATAGACTGTTTATTCGTATTTACTCCTGCTACAATCAAGAACACATGTAAAGTAAGGAGAGATGTTATATGAGTTCTTTCGTTCTCGATTTTCAGGAAATAGAAAAGGTGCAGCTTTCACTTGTCGGTGGAAAAGGATTGAATTTAGGGGAGTTATCTAATATTCAAGGGATACAAGTGCCAGAAGGATTTTGTGTGACAACAGTAGGATATGAAAAGGCCATCGAGCAAAATGAAGATTTTCGCACTTTGTTGCAGCAGCTAACCAAGTTGAAGCGTGAAGACCGAGCTCAAATTGGTGAAGTTAGCAAGAAGATTAGAGAAGTCATTATGGCAGTACAAATCCCTACTGATGTAGTGGAAGCAGTAACTCATTATCTCTCACGTTTTGGAAATGAACATGCGTATGCCGTGCGCTCTAGTGCGACGGCTGAAGATTTACCGTATGCTTCATTTGCTGGTCAACAAGATACGTATTTAAATATTATCGGAAAAGAAGCGATTTTGCAGCATGTAAGAAAGTGCTGGGCGTCTTTATTTACAGAGCGAGCCGTTATGTACCGCATGCAAAATGGTTTTGAACATAATCAAGTTTCTATATGTGTTGTCGTTCAAAAAATGGTTTTCCCTGAGGCTTCGGGAATTTTATTTACGGCTGATCCGGTTACTTCTAACCGAAAGGTGCTATCAATTGATGCCAGTTTTGGACTTGGTGAGGCGTTAGTATCAGGACTGGTCTCTGCCGATAATTATAAAGTAAAAGAAGGCAAAATTACCGAAACGATGATAGCGACTAAAAAATTAGCTATTTATGCTGTAAAAGAGGGCGGAACAGAGACGAAACAAATTGATCCGGCTCAGCAAAAACTTCAAACATTGTCTGAACAACAAATATTACAACTAGAACAGATTGGAAGACAAATTGAAGCTTATTTTGGCTGTCCACAAGATATAGAATGGTGTTTAGTCGATAACGTATTTTATATTGTCCAAAGTCGCCCCATTACGACTGTATATCCAATTCCTGAAGAAAATGATGGGGGAAATCATGTGTATATATCAGTTGGTCACCAACAAATGATGACCGATGCGATGAAACCGCTTGGGTTATCTTTTTTCCTGTTAACGACTAATGCTCCTATGCGTAAAGCTGGAGGACGGCTGTTTGTTGATGCTACACAACAATTAGCTTCACCTGCTAGCAGAGATTATTTAATAAATACTTTAGGAAAATCAGATCCACTCGTAAGAGATGCATTAACGACTATAATCGAGCGAGATCATTTTATTACATTGTTGCCGGATGATGAAAAAGAAAAGATTGTTAGTAAAAGTAAGCAACCTGTAAATTCGCAATCAGAAATCGAAAATGATCCGGCAATCGTTACGAATTTAATACAGAATAGTGAAGCATCAATCGAAGAGTTAAAACGAAACATGCAAACGAAATCAGGAACGGATGTACTTGATTTTATTTTGGAAGACATCCAGCAATTAAAGAAAGTATTATTTAACCCGCAAAGTACGGCTGTCATTATGGCAGGCATGAATGCTTCGGCTTGGATCAATGAAAAAATGGAGCAATGGCTAGGCGAAAAAAATGCAGCAGACACGCTTTCTCAATCGGTACAAAATAATATTACATCTGAAATGGGTTTAGCATTAATGGATGTTGCGGATGTGATTCGGCCGTACCCAGAAGTTATTGCGTATCTACAACATGTAGAAAACAATAACTTTTTAGATGAAATAGTTCAGTTTAAAGGTGGAGAAGAAGCCCGAGATGCGATTCGAACTTTTCTAAATAAATACGGAATGAGATGTAGCGGAGAAATTGATATTACGAAAACGCGCTGGAGTGAAAAGCCAACTACAATTATTCCGATGGTTTTAAATAATATAAGAGACTTTGAAGCGGGTGCTAGTAAACGGAAATTTGAAGAAGGACTGCAAGAAGCTTTGAAAAAGGAAGAAGAATTATTAGAGCGATTGCAGCAATTGCCGGATGGAAAACAAAAGGTAGAAGAAACGAAGCGAATGATTCGTAATATACGTAATTTTATCGGTTATCGTGAATATCCGAAATACGGTATGATTAATCGCTATTTCATATATAAGCAGGTGTTGCTGAAAGAAGCTGAGCAACTTGTGCAGAGCGGTGTCATTCATGAAGTTAATGATATATACTATCTAACTTTTGAAGAGCTTCACGAAGTTGTTCGCACGAATAAACTAGATTACGAGCTGATACAAAAACAAAAAAATGATTACAAATTATATGAAAAACTAACGCCTCCTCGCATCATGACGTCTGATGGAGAAATCGTTACAGGTAAATATAAACGAGAAAACCTCCCAGCTGATGCGATTGTAGGCCTGCCTGTTTCTTCAGGAGTGATTGAGGGAAGAGCTCGCGTGATTTTAAACATGGAAGAAGCGAATTTAGAAGAAGGAGATATATTAGTTACTGCGTTTACTGACCCCGGCTGGACACCGTTGTTTGTGTCTATAAAAGGATTAGTCACTGAAGTTGGCGGACTTATGACGCACGGAGCAGTAATTGCACGTGAATACGGATTACCAGCAGTCGTTGGAGTAGAGAATGCTACAAAATTAATAAAAGACGGACAACGAATTCGGGTACATGGGACTGAAGGGTATATTGAAGTGTTGTAATGAAATAAAAGATCATCCGCTATTATAGTGGATGATCTTTTCATATATACTTGACTTATTTCTTTAAACCAGCCGCATAAAAAGGTCCATGAACTGCGATTGTTGATAAAATACGAGCAATTTCCTCTGGTGTTTCTTTTTGTCCGTTATTTAACCATTGCTGAATCACACCAATATGAGCAGATGCCATATAAGAGGTTAAGTATTGGCTTGGGACAAGTAAATTCTCTTTATTAATGAGAGCGCCATTCGTATCTTCAAATATTGTTTTCCACATAAAGTCTTTCAGTTTTGTTTGGAAAGATAAATCTCCTTTTGGACTTAATACAGCTTTCATAAAATCACTATTTTCATTTAGAAATTCAAGAATAGAAGTGATGAGTATAAACGGCATTGTTGGGGAAGGGCTTGAGCCGAGATCAGCAATAACTTCCGGAAGTTTCTGTTTAGCAATGCTAGAAAACTTATACATAATTTCTTCTTGGCATTTCGTCATTAAATCAAACTTATCTTGATAATGTGCATAAAACGTACCACGATTTATGTTTGCTTTCGTTGTAATATCTTTCACTGTAATGGCGTCAAAACCTTTTTCTTCAATTAATTCCACAAACGCATTTCGTATGGCAGTTTTCGTGCGAACAACACGTAAATCTAAATTACTCTCACGCAAAATAGGTTCCTCCTTAATTTTAGCCAACACATTTTAAGAATGTGTCTTATAACCGACACATTCACGATTTTTGATTATTGTATAAGGTTCAACTCAAACATATAATTCAAATATAAATAAACAACACGTTGTTGGTTATTATAAATCAAATGATAGGAGGAGAAAAGAAAATGTTTAAAAATAAACTTTTATGGTTATCACCAGTTATTGCACTACTTGTTGTTTTTATTTTTTCATTAACGTTATTTCCAACCGTTCAGCCTCAGCCGAAAAACTTGCCAATCGCAATTGTAAATGAGGATCAAGGAGTAGAAATTCCGAATCAACCGAAGATGAATATGGGGCAAACGATTGTTGATAATATGAAAAAAACATCAAAATCAGAGGAAGAACCCGCAGTGAAGTGGGTAGAAGTGAAAAATAAAGAAGTAGTTCAAAAAGGCTTAAATAATCAAGAGTATTACGCAGCATTAGTTATTCCAAAAGACTTTAGTACAAAACAAGCATCATTACGAACACCGCAGCCATCTTCGCCAGAGGTAGAAATATTCATCAATCAAGGAATGAATACAGCAGCATCATCTATGGCAGGACAAATGTTAAATGGGATCGTTGATAATATGAACAATACTGTTCGTACTCAGCTCCTAGATGGATTAAAAGCAAAAGGAGCTACATTAACAGCAGATCAAGTTTCAAATGTAGTAACACCGATTACAAAGAAAGTGACAAATGTAAATGAAACCGGCAAAAATAGTGCGAACGGTAACTCGCCAATGTCTTTATTCCAACCGTTATGGATTGCAAGTTTAGCGAGCGCAGCAATTATCTTTATGGCGATAAGTAAAATGCCGATTCGTACAAGAAACGAAAACTTCGTATTAAAACTAAAGCAAATCGTAACAGGCGCAATTGCTGCATTTGTTATTGGATTCGGTCTTACATGGATTGCGGATGGAATGGTAGGATTAAATATTTCAAATTTCACTGATACAGCACTATTTTTATCTATTACATCCTTTAGTTTCTTCTTAATGATATCGGCCGTACTTTCATTAGTTGGACTAAAAGGAATTGGTGTATTCGCACTCTTACTATTCTTTGGGGCACCGTTATTATCATTAGCACCGGAAATGTTGTCGCCATTTTATCAAGACTGGGTGTACGCATGGTTGCCAATGCGATTTATGATTGAAGGACTGAGAGAAATATTCTTCTTCGGAAAAGGGTTAAGCTGGAGTACACCTCTTACTGTACTCGTTTGGATTGGTGCGGTAAGTATGGCTATTATTCTATTGACTGCTTTCAAACGTAGTGCAATAAAGGAACATAAAACAGAATTAAACGCTTAGAAAAAAGAACGTTTCACTCGTAGTGAAGCGTTCTTTTTGTGATGAAATAATTATTAGTCTATAGGGAAATGAAGAGTTCGCATTTGTGGTTCTTTTTGTATACATGCTCCTGCTATTACAAATTGCATAAAATGTTATGCGGAATAATGGAGGGGATACAGTGTATAATTGGAATTATTATGATTCGTATAGGCAAAATGATAAGCTGATTCGCGATATTGAGAAAGCAATTAATGGAGAGTTTAGTGCAATAAGTTGCTATGCGAAATTAGCCAACATGGCTCCAAATGCGGCGGAACGAAATCAAATTCTTGAAATTCGTAACGATGAAATAAAGCATTTCCATCATTTTGTACAAATCTATACAAATTTAACTGGTCAGCAGCCGAAACCACAAATTACGGAAGATTGTCCAAATACGTACTTACAAGGATTAGAATTCGCTATACAAGATGAACAGAAGACAGTAGATTTTTACTTAGAAATTTCAGATGAAACATCGGATGCACATTTGAAAGAGTTAATGCGCAGAATAGCTGCCGATGAACAAAATCATGCGGTGTGGTTTTTATATTATTTTGTGAAGACGAAGTGAATGAAAAATAAATAGAAGAAAAAGCACCTTAGTTGAATGTAACAACTAAGGTGCTTTTATATATTTAATTTAAAGCAGGAGCGAACCATTGGGAGTTAAATTTCATATTGTCTCCAACTCGTTCAAGATTTGCTTTTGCTAAATTATTATTTTTTTGGTGATATGGAACTTCCCAGAAAATCGTTAATTCTTGTACATTCTTTTCTGATTTACCCACTTTAGCTCCGATGTCATTATTATACATTTCAATCATATCTTTAGATGTTTTCGCGCTATTTTTTGCATCGAATGATAAGTGGACTAAAGCGATATAATCATCAGGAGTATCAGTACCAAGATTTTCGTTTATTTTAATCTCTTTAATAGATACGCCGTGTAATTCTTTTACGATAGATGTAATATTGTTTTTAATCTTATCTTGCGGTGTAGCAGCCTCTTTAGATTGCTCTTGTTTCTGTGTAGTAGCAGTTTTTTTAGGGGCAGTTTCTTCTTTTTTACTACCGTTGTTACCCGCGATAAAAAATACTATAATGACTGCAACAGTCCAAAACCACCATTTTTTATAAAAAGGTTTTTTCATATGTATTCCTCCTAATAGATATGTAGCAGTGCTCATTATATCAGTGTTTAAAGGATTTACGTTTTTTTAGAAAAGTACTATTGTTTAATCAAATATTAAAAACCTTGATAATACTTGCTTTTCAATGATTCATATGCCCGATTAGGTAATAATTACCGCTTTTTATTCGGGGAAGAAAGAGAATTGATTATGATTTATAAGGGAGGTACAAACAAATGAAAAGAGGAATTACAGTAGATATTCCAAATGAATATGATAATTTACTTTGGAAAGTGTTAAAGCCAATTGATATTTCTTCATATGATTGGTGGGTAGGGAGTGAAGAGTCATGCTTAGTAGCACGTGGTGGATTGGATGAGGCATTATTTCCAGAAGAACCAAGTATAGTGGAAGGATCAGATTTGAAAACTTTATTTAAAGACAACATATATTATGTTATTTTTGCAGATTTAAAAGCGTATTCAAAAGGAGAGGAAGTAGTAGATATTGAGACATATGAAGAATTTAAAGAGAGTAAGTGTGAATTAGTTTTACTAGTTGCGGATTGTACATACGTCACGATTTACGCTAAAGATCAAAAAAAGATTGAACTGATGTATGAAAACGCAAGGAATCAAGGTTATTATGTTGAATACGTTACAGACGAAAATGACGGTAGAACGCGATTATCAGTATGATAGTCATTTGAAAGGGGAACGGCAATATGGAGAGAACTACAGTTAAAGAATATACAATTCGAATTGCTACGGAAGAGGAAAGTGATAGCATTATCACGCTATTAAAAGAAGTGGCACAGTGGCTACAACATAAAGAAGTGGATCAGTGGCAGTATCTGTTAGGAGAAGAAGCTACGGCTGAAATACTAGAAAGTATAAAAGAGAAATATACATATGTGGTTACGAAAGGAGATGAAATTGTCGGTACGGTTACAGTATCTCCTAAACAAAATGAATGGGATGAATATATTTTTGGGAAAGAGGAAGTTTCTAATTCATTATATATTCATAGATTTGCGGTGAAACGGAAGTATAAGGGGAACGGAATAGGAGAATGGATGTTACAGTGGATAGAAGAGAATATACAACATGATAAAGAGTTTTTAAAACTAGATTGTGTAGGGCATAATCGCATATTAAATGATTTTTATAAGAGAAATGGTTTTGAATATGTTGGCAGTACAGATGGACTTAGTAAGTTTCAAAAGAAAAGGGGATAGTGAATGAATCAAATTGATACTGGTTTAGTAGAAAGGTATTTCAAGAAGTATTGCAAATAGATGAAGAAACATGGAATAGAGCAAGAGGATGGGCACTTTGGAAAGCGTTAATTACATATGATGCGAATAAGACTAGTAATAAGATAGTAGTAGACGAATCATATCGTGTGATTCAAGTGATTGCGAATGATTATAAGAGGTAGTAGAAAAAGCCTATTTCAAAATAGGCTTTTTCATATGGTGAAATATTAGAAATTGAAAGAAGGAATCTAACATAATTATACAGAATATTTAGATAATAGGAGGTGTCGAATTTTGAGTGAAATTGAATTAAAAAGGAATGTAATTAAGACTGGGAGTGAGAAGGGGGTTATTCTTCGGTTTATACTCGCTAGTCTAGTTGGGGTATTTATGTTTTTCGTACCAGTTACGATAAATGGTGCTTCTTCTATTATGATTGATCATATCGTATCCTGGATAAGGACTTCTGTTCCAAGCGTCGTACCTTATTACGCTCTACTCGTTATGGCAATAGGTGCAATTTATCCGTTTTATATGAAAAAATGGAATACATCTATCGTAGATATTTGTTTTTCTGTTTTAAAAGTAGTTGGCGTCGTTTTTGGTGTATTATATTGTTTGAAAGTAGGGCCAGCTTGGTTCTTTGCACCAGATGTAGGGCCGTTTTTATATGAGAAATTAGTCATATCGGTAAGCTTACTCGTTCCAATTGGTTCGGCGTTTTTAGCGTTATTAGTCGGATATGGATTGCTTGAATTTATCGGTACGTTTTGCCGTCCCATTATGAGACCGTTATGGAAAACGCCAGGCCGGTCAGCAATCGATGCGGTTGCTTCCTTTGTGGGGAGTTATTCGTTGGCCTTATTAATTACAAATCGCGTGTATAAAGAAGGAAAGTATACGACAAAAGAAGCAGCGATCATCGCTACAGGTTTTTCTACAGTATCCGCAACATTTATGATTATCATCGCAAAAACATTAGACATTATGCATTTATGGAATGTTTATTTTTGGACTACTCTCGTTGTAACATTCATCGTAACTGCTATCACTGTAAGAATCCCGCCTCTTAGTAGAAAACCAGATACATATGTAACGGAAGAAGGGTTCCCAGAGCCCGTTTATAAAGAGAAAATGCTAGAACGCGCTTGGGAAGATGCGTTAGAAGTATCGAAATCTGCGCCGAGTATTATGAAAAACATTGCAGTAAATTTAAAAGATGGTTTTATTATGACGATGGGAATTTTACCATCGATTATGTCTGTAGGGTTAATTGGTATTGTCTTAGCGAAGTTCACGCCAATATTTGATTGGGTCAGCTACATTTTCTATCCTTTTACATGGCTATTACAATTACCAGAAGCAGACTTAGCTGCTAAAGCGGCATCCGTTGGTATTGCAGAAATGTTTTTACCATCATTATTAGTAGTTAGTGCACCACTTGTGACAAAGTTTGTCATTGCGGTCGTTTCAGTATCATCTATATTGTTCTTCTCAGCTTCCATCCCTTGCATTTTATCGACAGATATTCCGTTAAAAGTATCAGAACTTATCATTCTCTATGTACAAAGAACGATATTAACGTTGCTTATCATTACACCGATTGCTTATTTGTTGCTTTAAAAAGGGGAAAGGTATAAAAAAGAATCCTTCTATAAAAGGAAGGATTCTTTTGTTTAGTGTTTTTATCAATTAAATACCTTAAAATGTACACTTTTTTGATGTTTTATTTGTTTTTCGAATATGACGTAATACTTCTTAAGAAAATTCCTAATCCTGCAAAAAAGAATCCCAAGCATAATAAGCTGCCTGGCGTTCCCCAAGTAATTTGATCTAGCATTTTTATATCCTCCCATTTACCCCATATTAATTAACTGTAAAATTTTCACTTTATTATCATATAGTATTTTTTTGGTTTAATCCAGAATTATCCATACTATTAAGCTGAAAAATTGATTCATAAATGAAAAAAAGAATCTTTTTGTAGAAAGAATAGCGTTTTTGGTATGCAAATTTTTAAAGAACGTATATAGACCTTTAGAAAAAGAAAAACCTTACATGAAATGAAACCAATATAAATGTAGCTTGCTATAATGGGATGTACACGGTATTTGTTAGAGGTTTTTGCCGATTATTATGTAAGAAGGTATTAAAACTTTGATTTTAATATCCATATAATAAAATGTGTATTTCTATGATATAGTAAGAAAAAGGGGGCTTACAAATGGAAATCATTCACGAAAGAGTAAAGCTACGGTTAATGGATAGTGATGATGTCGAAACTTTGTTTTCGATTGTAGAAGGAAATCGGGAAATTTGGGCGTATTTAATCTCTAAAATGGATAGTGTGCAAGATATGCAGCAATATGTGCAAAAAGCGATACAAGGTTATGGAAAAGGTACGCAAATTCCTTTCGTTGTAGTGGATTTACAGACAAATGCGATTGTAGGAAGTACACGTCTATATAATATTTCAGTAGAAGATAAAACAGTCGAGTTAGGACAAACGTGGTATCATCCAAGTGTCCAGCGTACGAGTATAAATACAGAGTGTAAGTATATGCTTCTCCAGTATGCTTTTGAAAAACTGCATATGCTGAGGGTACAAATTAAGACGGATGCAAGAAATGAAAAAGCACAACGAGCAATTGAAAGGTTAGGAGCAGTAAAAGAGGGCGTGCTTAGAAATGAAAGAAAATTACCGAATGGACATGTGAGAGATGCGGTTGTGTATAGTATTATCGCAAGCGAATGGCCAGTTGTGAAAGCACGTCTATTAGAAAAATTAGAATTGTATAAAGAAAAGCTATAATTCGTGTTTTGAAAGGTATATTGTTTGTAATACATAAAAAATATACCTTTTTTCTTACAAAATGCTACTTTATTTTAATTCCTTTTGTTTCATCGTTCCCTTCTGAGAAAAAATTCGTTACAATGTAGTTGTATGGTAATAAACTTATGAATTTAAAACATGTAATGAAAACCGCAAATGAAAATGAATTGATAATCCTCAATTTTAAATGAAAACCCTTTTATACATAAATAACAAGTAAAGTTCCTTCTTTTAAATAAACTCAAACAAAACGATTTGATATAAATGTTTTTTTATAGAAGTATGGATGATGTACGGAGGCAATTACAAATGAAAGAAAATAAGAAGAGTAAGAAAAGACGAATCTTTCAAGTATTTTTACTAATGATTTGTTCTGCTATTTTATATGTAAGTTATGCAGCTTACGATATTTGGAGTTATCGTTTTAAAACAGATGATAGCGTGAAAACGGATGCTGGTATCGTACTAGGAGCAGCTTCTTGGAACGGAAAACCATCTCCTGTATTTAAAGAAAGAATTAATCATGCGATTTCTTTATATAAGAACGGAAATATTAAAAAGATTATTTTTACAGGTGGTACAAAGTTTGAGGCAGAGCTTGAGGAAGCGCGTACGGCAAGAGTATATGCAATGAAACAAGGTGTAAAAGAGGAAGATATTTTAATTGAAACAAAATCCCTTTTCACTGAAGAAAATTTAAAGAATGCGAAGGAAGTTGGAACAGAGAACGGAATACGCACATACACGATTGTAAGTGATCCACTTCATATGAAACGCGCAATGAGAATCGCAAAACATATTAATATTGAAGCGTATGCTTCACCAACGCCGACATCAGCATATAAAACGTTAGATACAGAAATACCATTCTTCTTTAAAGAATTATTCTCGTATATTGGATATGTAACCTCGTTACCATTAAAGGCATTGAAGGGAGATTAATAAGAAAAGAACCTATCTTTAAATAGGAACTTTTCTTATTAGTCAAAAACATTGTATTTTTATCGGAATAGTGAAACAATAGAGAGGTAGCTTCATATAATCATAATGACAAAATGAACGGTTGATGAATCGAGCATAAAGGAGATTATAGTATGGCACTCTCATTTGTTGAAACAGAAAAACAATTTTTTATTATTGAACAACTAAATAAATTGATTCCGAAGTTCATGGAAAGGGAGCATCAACTAAGTGAATTAGGATCATTTCCGCATGAAAATATAAATGATTTGAAAAATATCGGATATACGAAATTAACGTTACCGAAGGAATTTGGTGGCAGTGCGATTTCTTTATATGACTTCGTTTTATTTCAAGAAAAAATTGCAGAAGGCTGCGGAGCAACTGCCTTATCGATTGGCTGGCATCTTGGCATTGTGAAAGAGCTAGCGGAAAATCGCTCTTGGAATGATGAGATGTTCAAATGGTTTTGCGAAGAAGTGCGTAACGGGGCGCTCTTTAACAGGGCAGCAACAGAACCGAAAACAGGAAGCCCGACGCGTGGCGGTAAACCAGAAACAATAGCGGTTCAACAAGGCGAGAAGTGGGTTATAAATGGAAGGAAAACTTTTACAACGATGGCGCCAATACTTGATTATTTTATTATTTCAGCAAGTATTGAAGGCCGAGAAGAAGTTGGAGAATTTGTCATTCCAAGAAATACACTCGGTGTATCCATTGAGGAAACGTGGGATAGCGTCGCGATGCGAGGGACTGCTAGCCACGACCTTGTCTTACAAAATGTAGAGATAGAAAACCGCTTTTTTACGAATGTATTGGGCGGGAAAGGGAAACAAAAGGGTATTGGTTGGTTGCTACATATACCAGCATGTTATTTAGGAATTGCACAATCAGCAAGAAATTATGCAGTTCAGTTTGCGGGATCATACAAACCAAATAGTTTAAACCATTCTATTAGTTTATTACCGAATGTTAGAAGATTAGTTGGAGAATTAGAACTCGAGCTTATGCAAGCTCGCGTCTTTTTATATCAAATTGCGAAAAAATACGATGAGGCAGAAGATAAACTGTCACTACAAGTAGAGCTGGCAGCAGTGAAATACGCCGTAACAAATGCGGCGATATCCATAGTGGATAAATCAATGCGCATCGTAGGAGCAAAAAGTTTATCAGAAAAAAATCCGCTTCATCGTTATTATTTAAACGTTAGAGCAGGACTACACAATCCGCCGATGGATGATGCAACACTATCTATGTTGGCGGATGCGGCGTTTCGGTCGTAGGTTTAAAAACATACTAGCAAGAGAAAGAAGATCCTATTGTTGGATCTTCTTTTTTTATAAAAATTAATAGAAAGGGAATTCTATTAAATTAGTAATCATATTACTTAAAAATTAAGCGTAAGAATAGAGTAAATGAAGGGAGATATAAAATGAATAAAGTGAAACTGAAAGTATTTCATATAAAGTATGTAATGATATGTATTTTATTCACGATTATATGTATTCTCACTTCATTCTTCATTTCTAGTAATTCAAACGTATTTAAATCGTATTATGTTAATCAATTATTAGGAACGAATTCTACGAAAGGCCTCATGTATATGATAGGTAGTGAAAATCGTTATTTTGCAGAAGAATTTCATAAAGAAAAAGGACGAGCGTCTTTGGAATCTTTTTTACTTTCACTTTCTACAAATATTAATGTAAATGACCTCCGAAGCTTATTAACTCGAGAACTTCCAAATATGAATCAATTTTATTCGGAAATATTAATTGCCGGGGAAGGAACAGATTATACGAATATTCCTGAAGAATCTAGTATTCCTTTAGAGAATATTAAGAATGAAGGTACTGCTGTTAAACACCCAAAGAGTGAGAAAGAAAACAATTCAAATACACAAAATAACGGTGAAAATAAAGTTTTTATTTATCATACACATAGTTGGGAGTCGTTTATTCCTCTCATCCCAGGTGCTACTGTACCTGATGATGCCTCAAGTACAAATAATGAAGTGAACATTACGTTTGTTGGAAACTATTTAAAACAAAAGCTAGAAGAAAAAGGAATAGGTGTTTCACATGATACGACAAATATGAGAGATTTTCTGCGAAATAAAAATTTAAATTGGGCGCAATCCTACAAAGGATCCCGTCAAATATTACAAGATAAATTGGCACAAGATAAAAATATTATGTTTCCCATTGATCTTCATAGGGACGATGCACGAAAAAATATTACGAAGAAAACGATTAATGGAAAGGATTATGCACGACTCTATTTTATTTTAGGTCGAGAAAATCCTAACTATGAAAAAAATAAAAAAATAGTAACGGCAATCAATTCATATTTAGATGAAAAGTATTACGGTTTAAGCCGAGGTATTTTTATTAAAGATCGTAAAAGCGGGAACGGAGTATATAATCAAGACCTTTCTCCCAATGCTTTACTTATTGAAATGGGAGGGGTAGATAATACACCAGAAGAATTGTATGCTTCCGTTGATGCATTAGTAGAAGCATTTAGCCACTATTATAATGAAGTAACTAAGAAAAATAATTAAAATAAAAAGGAGTGACATCTAGTCAGAAGTGCTAGGGGGTTACTCCTTTTTTTGTAGAATATAAAATCACCAATAGATGTTAGTAGTTAAAAAATCTTTCTTTTCATTCTTCTTTTTCTAGTTTTATAGGAGAATGCTATGCTTCTTATTTCACCTACTGTATAATAAGGAAAAAGCACGAAAAGAGGTCATCTCATGCTAGAGGTTATTGCAACATGTTTAGAAGATGTAAAACGAATTGAACGAGCTGGCGGGAAGCGAATTGAATTAATTTCATCTTATACAGAAGGCGGTTTGACGCCGAGTTATGCATTTATTAAAAAAGCGGTAGAAGCAGTACATATACCGATTCACGTTATGATTCGCCCGCATGCGAAGTCTTTTACATATACGGAAGAAGAAATTGAAATGATGAAAGAAGATATTGTAGTTGCTCAGAAATCAGGAGTAGCTGGTGTTGTATTAGGTGTATTAAATGAAAAGAATGAAGTGGATGAAGAGAAACTAGCGAATTTATTATCTGTGGTAGATGGGATAAATGTTACATATCACCGTGCAATAGACGACATAGAAAATCCAGTAGAAGCGATGAGAACTTTAAAGAAGTTTCATAAAGTGACTCACGTTTTAACTTCAGGTGGACAAGGAAATATAGTGGAGAATATCCCGGTGCTTACAGAAATGCAAAAGGTAAGCGATGGTCAAATTCAGCTTGTAGTTGGAGCTGGCGTGACGAAAGAAAATATAAAGCAATTGCTAGATGAAACTGGCATTTCGCAAGCTCATGTCGGTACAGCCGTAAGAGAAGGGAAATCATGTTTTGCTGAAATTGATCTTAATTTAGTACAAGAATTAGTTCAAATCATAAAATAAATGCGTAAGAAAGAGGAGAAATGATGAAGGAAAATACGAAGAAAGAATTATTCTCATGGGCTAAAACGATAGGATTTACCCTTGTATTAATCGCAATTATTCGCGGTGTATTATTTACACCGTCATTAGTACAAGGCGAATCGATGATGCCTACACTAGAAAATAATGAACGAGTTCTCGTAAATAAGATTGGTTATAGTATAAGTGGATTAGAACGCTTTGATATTATCGTCTTCCACGGAAAAGAAGGATACGATTTAGTAAAACGAGTAATTGGTTTACCAGGCGATACAGTTGAGTATAAAAATGATGTATTATATGTAAACGGAAAAGCGATGGAAGAACCATATTTAAAAGAGTTTAAAGAAAAAGCAGCAGGCCGTGTGTTAACTCCAGACTTTACGTTAGAACAAATCACAGGAAAAACGAAAGTGCCAGAAGGCCAAGTGTTTGTTTTAGGAGATAATCGTGAAGTTTCTAAAGACGGTCGTATGTTTGGATTTATTTCAGAAGATGAAATTGTCGGAAAAGGACAAGCTGTTTTCTGGCCGTTGAAACAAGTGAGAGCGTTATAAAGAAAAAGTATGGGAGAAATATTCTTCCATACTTTTTTTATGCCTATTTATTTAAATGTTTGGTTTTGCCATAACTTGAGCTTTTGAAAGAGAACCATCATTATTTCTAAATTTCATTTTGTATTCACTTTACATAAAGGTTAAGTAGCTGAAAAATATATTGTTAAAATTGAAAGAATATTTTATAATTTTAAATTATATGTTTGTTTCAGAAAATGGAATTTAAGTTCCGGAATTCGGAACAAGAAGGAGATAGAATGATTATAAATAAAACGGCAGTTAAGACAATGGATATTTTAGAGTTGTTTTATGAGCATGAAGAGCTAAGTTTAACAGAGATGGTTCAGCTTACAAGTATGCCGAAAACATCTGTTTATCGTTTAATTGGCTCGTTAGAAGAAATGGAGTTTTTACAAAAAAACGAAAAGGGGAAATATCGTTTAGGAGTCGTGTTTTTACGGTTCGGTCAACTTGTTTCACAAAGACTATCCGTAAGAAATATTGCGATTCCATATATGAAAGAGCTTAGAGATAGTTTAGGGCAGGCAGTTAATTTAATTATTCAAGATGGTAATGATGCGATTTATGTGGAAAAGATGGAAGGTGCTCAACCTGTACGTGTGTATACGGCGGTTGGAAGAAGAGCGCCACTTTATGCGGGTGCATGTCCGAGAATTTTATTATCGTATTTCTCTGAGGAAGAAAAACGAAAATACATAGAGGAAACGGATTTAAAGCAATTTGCAGATGGAACAATTGTAGATAAGAAACAATTGCTAGAAGTGTTACAAATGGCAAAAAAGGAAGGACATACAATTAGCTACTCTGAGTTAGAAAATCATACAGCGGCTATAGCAGCGCCCATTTTCGCAAGCGATGGAACGGTTGTAGCAGGCATTAGTATTTCGGGATTAGCAATTGAGTATAGCGAAAGTAACATTCCTTATTTTATCGAGAAGGTAAAAGAGACAGCGAATCGCATTTCGAAAGAACTCGGCTTTTTGGCATAGAAAGAGGGAGTAGGATGAAATTTTCTGCGTTAGGGGATCAAGCGATTATTGTTACATTTGGTGAAAGAATTGGAATGGATACTTACGAAAAAGTGCAGCGATTATTTCAAGCGCTGCAGCAACATCCGTTTGTAGGGATGGTTGAATGTGTTCCGTCGTTTACTTCATTAGCTGTTTACTATGATTTGTATGAAGTATGGAAGGAAAATGATAGAAAGATAAGACCGTATGATTACGTATGCCAATACATAACTGGAATGTTACATACGTATAAGGAAGAGCTGAAACGAGATGTGAAACATATTTCTATACCTGTTTGTTACGGGGGAGAATATGGACCTGATTTAGAAGAGGTCGCACATTATCACGGTTTACAAGTAGAAGATGTTATTCGAATACATAGTGAAACAACGTATTTTGTGTATATGTTAGGTTTTACACCAGGGTTCCCGTATTTAGGAGGACTATCAAAAGAACTAGAAACGCCTAGAAAAGAAACACCGCGGTTACAAATCTCTCCTGGTTCGGTAGGAATCGGCGGAAATCAAACAGGTATTTATCCGCTTGAAACACCGGGTGGATGGAATATTATTGGACGAACACCAATCTCCTTATTTAATCCGGAAGAAAAAACACCAACCTTTATTCAAAGCGGCATGTATTTACGATTTATCCCAATAACGAAGGAAGAGTACGTATCACTTGAGGGGGCTAAAGAATGGATGTAGAAGTTTTGCATGCGGGAATGTTTACAACAGTCCAAGATTTAGGACGATCTCATTACCAACGATACGGCGTAACCGTTGGCGGGGCGATGGATCAAAGTGCACTTCGGATGATCAATATGTTAGTTGGTAATGAAGAAAATGAAGCGGCGCTTGAAATGACGATTATGGGACCGAAATTGTTAATAAAGAAAACGACGTTACTTGCGATTGGCGGTGCGGATATGGAACCGTTATTGAATGGGGAGCGTATACCATTATGGCGTCCCATTTTAGCGGAAGAAGGTAGTATGCTTTGCTTTGGAAAAGTGAAAAGTGGTTGCAGAGCATATGTGACTTTTGCAGGTGGTATCCATATTGATCGCATCATGGGAAGCAAAAGTACTTACATACGTGCTGCGATTGGCGGTATAGAAGGGAGAATGTTGAAAAAAGGAGATTATTTTCAAATTGGTGAACGATCAGAAATAGCAAATTGTTTCATTCAAGACTTACAAAAGGATGAGCACATAAAAACAAAATGGGCAATTAGTAGCAGCGTACGACCAAAATATAAGAAGTATCCTAAACTTCGCGTTATAACTGATTTTGAATATGATCAATTTACAGAAGAAAGCAAAAAGGCATTTTTTACGAAAGAGTATAAAGTATCTAATTACGCTGATCGTATGGGTTATAGGGTTGAAGGAGAAATTTTAAATAGAGCCGTTGAAAAAGAGATTTTATCGAGTCCTGTTACATTTGGAACCATTCAAGTTCCTAATGGTGGACAGCCGATTATATTAATGGCAGATAGGCAAACGACAGGTGGCTATCCGAGAATGGGAAATATCATTTCAGTAGATTTACCTCTTCTAGCCCAGCTAAAACCTGGGGACTATGTTTCTTTTGAGAAAATTACGCTTGAAGAAGCGGAACAATTGTACATAGAACAAGAAGTAAATATGAATCTATTAAAGAAATTCATTGTTTTACGAAGCTGAAATTAGGAGGGGAACAGTGTGACTACAATTGATTTAAACTGTGATTTAGGAGAAAGTTTTGGCGCTTATAAAATGGGGAATGATGATGAAATTCTTCCATTCGTATCCTCTATAAATGTTGCTTGCGGTTTTCATGCAGGTGATCCGTCTGTTATGCGGCAAACGGTTGAAAAAGCTCTGCAGCATAACGTAGCGATAGGGGCACACCCAGGTTTTCCAGACTTAATTGGATTTGGTAGAAGGAACATGAATGTTTCAGCAAGTGAAGTATACGATTATGTTTTATATCAAATTGGCGCATTAGACGCATTTGTGAAAGCAGCAGGTGGGAAGATGCAGCATGTGAAACCGCACGGTGCTTTATATAATATGGCAGCGACTAATCCGGAAATTGCGGATGCAATCGCAAAGGCAATATATCATAGTAATCCAAATCTATTACTTTATGGATTAGCAAATAGCGAGGCGTTTATACAGGCTGCGGAAAAATATAATATAACTCTCGTACAAGAAGCTTTTGCAGATCGTACGTATAAGCAAGATGGAACATTAACGAGTCGTACGGAAGAAAATGCGCTTATAAAAAATGAAGACGAAGCGATAAAGCAAGTGCTTCAAATGGTGAAAGAAGGGTATGTAAATTCGGTGAATGGCGAGAAAGTAGAAGTTCAAGCGAAAACGATTTGTTTACATGGTGATAGTGAAAAAGCAGTGCAATTTGCGGAGAGAATATACAGAACATTCGAACTTAATGGTATTTCTATTTGTGCACCGAAGTAAAAATATGAGGGGAAGTGCTGAAATGATTAAATTAATCGGGATACTACTCGTTGCAGTTGGTTTTTTATTTAGATTAAATACACTTTTAGTAGTTATGGTTGCAGGTATTGTTACTGGTATGGTTTCAGGATTAAGCTTTTATGATGTCATCAGTATGTTCGGTAAATTTTTCATAGAAAATAGATATATGTCTATGCCAATTATATTAACTTTACCGGTAATCGGAATTTTAGAGCGTTACGGTTTAAAAGAAAGAGCAGAAGCACTTATAACGAAATCAAAAGGCGCAACAACTGGAAGAGTATTAATGTCATATTTCACGATAAGAGAATCATCAGCAGCACTTGGACTGAATATTGGTGGTCATGCACAAACAGTAAGACCACTCGTTGCGCCTATGGCCGAAGGGGCGGCGCAAGGTAAATACGGTAAGCTTCCTGAAAAGTTAAGAGAAAAAATTAAAGCAAATGCAGCAGCGGCGGAAAATACAGCTTGGTTTTTCGGAGAAGATATTTTTATCGCAACTGGTGCTATTTTATTAATGAAGGGATTCTTCGATTCAGTAGGTATGCATGTCGGTGTATGGGATATGGCGCTTTGGGGTATTCCAACTGCAATATCTGCACTTATTGTGAGCTGGATCAGATTTAGAAGATTTGATAAATATATAGCGAAAACGATGGAAGCAAAAGAAAAAGAAGAGAAGGTGGCAATATAAAATGAACATTATCACAATGGATACAATCTATTACTTATTAGGTATAATCGTTGCCTTTATCGCTGTTCGTATCGCATTCGATCGTGAACATCCAAATCGATTTGGTTCTAGCCTATTTTGGGCGTTATTTGCAGTTACATTTTTATTTGGAAATGTAATCCCTTCGTTTTACGTTGGCTGTATTGTACTCGCTATGGTTGTGTTAGCTTCACTAAATAAAGTAACAAAATCAGAGGAGAAAGAAGTTCCAGTACAACAACGTGTAAAACATGCGGAGAAATTAAAAAATAAAATCTTTATGCCTGCACTATTAATTCCTATTTTTACAATTATCGGTACGTTAACGTTAGGGAAAATGAAATGGGGAAATGTCTCCCTTGTTGATCCAGATAAAGTAACGCTAGTAGCATTAGCACTAGGAGCATTACTTGCATTCGTTGCGGCGATGCGTATTACAAAATCGAAGATAACAACTCCTGTACAAGAAGGAAGTAGACTATTACAAGCTGTCGGCTGGGCTGTCATTTTACCACAAATGTTAGCGGCACTTGGCGGTATTTTCGCAAAATCTGGCGTTGGACAAGTCGTTTCTGATTTAGTCGGCCAAGTGTTACCGACAGAGTATCCGTTCGTTGCTGTTATGGCGTACTGTTTAGGGATGATGCTTTTCACAGTCGTAATGGGAAATGCTTTCGCAGCGTTTGCTGTTATTACTGGTGGAATTGGTTTACCTTTAATTGTACAAATGCACGGCGGAAACCCAGCAATTATGGCAGCGCTCGGTATGTTTGCTGGATATTGCGGAACGTTACTTACACCAATGGCAGCAAACTTTAATATCGTTCCTGCGATGCTATTAGAGCTAAAAGATAAAAATGCCGTTATTAAAGCGCAAGTACCAATCGCTCTTTCCATCTTTATCATAAATATGTTTATTATGTACGGTCTCGTATATCGTTTCTAATTAGGAGGGGAAAACTATGAAAACAGTATTATTAACAGGGTTCGATCCGTTTGGCGGAGAAAACATCAATCCAGCTTGGGAAGTTGCAAAAAATTTGCATGAAAAAACAATCGGAGAATACAAGATTATTAGTAAACAAGTCCCAACTGTATTTCATAAATCAATCAGCGTATTAAAAGAGTATATAGAAGAATTAGCACCGGAATTTATTATATGTATTGGACAAGCAGGGGGTAGACCAGATATTACGATAGAGCGTGTCGCAATTAATATTGATGATGCAAGAATTGCTGACAATGAAGGGAACCAGCCGGTAGATGTACCAGTCGTAGAAGAAGGACCAACTGCTTACTGGTCTACACTTCCGATGAAAGCAATTGTAAAAAGACTTCAAGAAGAAGGCATACCAGCTTCCGTTTCACAAACAGCAGGTACATTCGTTTGTAATCACTTATTCTATGGTCTCATGCATGAACTAGAGAAGCGTGATAAGAAAATAAAAGGCGGATTTGTTCATATTCCATTTTTACCAGAGCAAGCGAGCAAGTATCCAGGGCAACCGAGTATGTCACTTTCTACTATTCGTAAAGGGATAGAGTTGGCAGTTGAGGTAACGATGACCGTTGAGGTGGATATAGTGGAAATTGGGGGTGCGACGCATTAAGTAGAATGAATTGTACGACACCTCCTGTAAACAACTGGTATAATAAGTATAGCAATATACATAGAGGTGATTTTTGTGCAACAATTTGAAGAAGTACATTCGATTTTAGAAAAAGCGAAGAAAATTACAGTATTAACAGGTGCAGGAGCAAGTACGGAAAGTGGTATTCCAGATTTCCGTTCAGCAAATGGATTGTATGCTGATGCGAATGTGGAAATGTACTTATCAAGAGGGTACTATAACCGAAGTCCGAAAGAATTTTGGAAGCATTATAAAGAAATCTTTCAAATTAATACGTTTCATCAATATAAACCAAATCGTGGTCATCGCTTTTTAGCAGAACTAGAAGAACAAGGGAAAGATATTACGATTTTAACGCAAAATATTGACGGTTTACATCAATTAGGTGGTAGTAAACATGTCATCGATCTACATGGAACACTTCAAACAGCACATTGTCCGAAGTGTAAAGCGGGATATGATTTGCAGTATATGATTGATCATGAAGTGCCGCGCTGTGAGAAGTGTAATTTCATTTTAAATCCAGACGTTGTGTTATACGGAGATACGTTGCCGCAATATCAAAATGCGGTCAAACGTTTATATGAAACAGATGTGCTTATCGTTATGGGAACGTCATTAAAAGTACAACCTGTCGCTTCATTCCCGCAAATCGCAAAGAGAGAAGTAGGAGCAACAACCATCTTAGTAAATGAAGAGTTAACAGGGCAAGAATATAACTTTGATTATGTTTTTCAAAATAAGATTGGTGAATTTGTTGAAGGATTGTCTTCAAGGAAATAAGTTATCGAAAAAACTGAGGTATCCGCCTCAGTTTTTTATTTGAGTAATCATTATATTAAGCAACATGAAAACATGTCGATAATGTAGTAACCACGTCTCTATAATTTATAAAAAAGTGTTTCGTAGGTAAAATAGCAGAGTAAGAAGTAGTATTATTTTTAACGAATACACAGTCTTCATAAAGTAAGTTAATATGTAGCTGTTGTAAAGGTTCTATTTCGTTTTGTTTTAAGTATACAACTAAGTCATTATAAAGTTGCGTACTATACTCACTTACAGACCATTCTAATGAATGCTGACCTACTATGCTAGTCCACCATACTTTAAAACTACATATTAATTCTTTAAAAGAGTCTTCATTACATAATTGGGTGTCAAAAAGCTTCTCATAGAAGATATGGTTTTCTTCATGAAAAATTTGTAAATCATATCGTTCGTTAGCAATTTGTTTGCGAAGTGAATGCCATAATTCTTTGAAATTTGTTTCAAAGTTAGTAGAGAAATTGAATTGTCTTGCTATGTAAGGAAAACGTAAATTTCCTGTTTTCTCTTTTTGGTTGAGATACATATTTTGAATGTAAATCATAAAGTTTAAACAATGAGACGCATTAGTATATATTGTAAATGAATTTGTCATTTCATGTTCTCCTTAGTAATGTCTTTTGTTATTAGTATACAAATAAATATAAATGAATGGTATAAAAACAATGGAATATAATCTTTCTTTTAGAATAACATTCATGTTATTCCTTAATAAGGGAATGGTAATAAATAGGATATAAAATTAAAAAACTGAAAATTAAATCTTTTATTTCTTTTGTAATTAATATAAAATTCTATATATATCATATAAATAAATTTGATACATAATGATTTTCCGTAGAAATGTTAATAGAATGAAGCGAGGGAGCGAAATGAGACAGAAAAAGGAGCAGAAGAAACAATCGAAAAAGAAAAAGACTCATATTCCTTTTCGGTTAAATGTACTATTTTTTATCGTCTTTCTTTTATTTTCAGCTATTATAATTCAATTAGGTAAAGTACAGATCATTGATGGAGAAACGTATAGAAATGAAGTGAACAAAAAGGAAGATGTAACGGTAAGTACACCTGTTCCTAGAGGGAAAATGTTTGATCGACAAGGTCAGGTGATTGTAAATAACAAACCACTACGAACCGTTACATATACAAAAATGAAAGGAGTAGACTCGAAAGAAGTTTTACAAGTAGCAAGACAATTAGCACAGTTAATTGAAATGTCGCCAGAGGATATAGACAAGTTAACAGAAACAGACAAAAAGGATTTTTGGATGCAGTTAAATGAAAAGCGGGCAGCAGCAAAAGTAACGAAAGAAGATGAGAGTAAATTTAGGAAGCAGGAGATAGAAGGGAAAGAATTAGATAAAAAAGTTGAAGAGTTACGTAGGGAAAGAATTACACAAGAAGAATTAAGCGAACTTTCAAAAGAGGATCTAGAAGTATTAGCAATTAAAAGCAAAATGAATGCGGGATATAAAATGACGCCGCAAATCGTTAAAAAAGATGTAAGTCAAAATGAATATGCAGTCGTAAGTGAAAGATTGGCAAGCTTGCCTGGAGTAGATACGACAGTAGACTGGGAACGTGAATACCCAAATGATAAAATACTTCGTTCTATCCTTGGTAGCGTTTCTACTGAAAATGAAGGATTGCCAAGAGAACAATTAGATTATTACTTAGTACGTGATTATAACAGAAATGATCGTATTGGTAAGAGTTACATTGAAAAACAATATGAAGATGCACTCCATGGAACGAAAGAACAGACTAGAAGTATTACAGATAAAACAGGAAATGTGATTCGAAATGAAAAAGTAACCGAAGGAAAAAGTGGAAATAATTTAATGTTAACAGTAGATATGGAGTTACAGAAAAAAGTAGAGCAAAGTCTTGAAAAGAATTTACGAGCATTTCATTCTGCAGAGCCGATGATGGATCGTGCATTCGTTGTAATGATGAACCCGAAAAACGGTCAAATTTTATCGATGGCAGGAAAGAAAATTGTAAATAAAGATGGCGGGATGCAAATAGAAGACTACGCTTTAGGAACGATGACAAGTTCTTATGAGTTAGGGTCAACTGTGAAAGGGGCTACATTATTAGCCGGTTATCAAACTGACACAATTAAGCCGTATACGCATTTCTTTGATGCACCAATGTATTTTAAAGGAAGCTCCAAGCCGAAGAAATCGTGGAAAGAATTTGGTGATATTGATGATTTAAGAGCTTTACAAGTTTCATCAAACGTTTATATGTTTAACACGGCTTTAAAAATGGCAGGTATAAATTATGTGCCAAACAATCCATTAGACATTAAACAAGAGACATTTAATAAAATGCGTTACTATTTTAGACAGTTTGGCTTAGGTGTACCGACTGGTATTGATTTGCCGAATGAATCGATTGGTCAAATGGGTAGAACAGATAACATACCTGGTTTTTTACTCGATTATGCGATTGGACAATACGATACATATACGCCGCTGCAACTTGCTCAATATATTTCAACAATTGCAAACGGTGGTTACCGAATGAAACCGCAAATTGTGCAAGAAGTGAGAGAGCAACCACATAGACCAGAGGATGTTGGAAAAGTTATTCGGTCTATTGAGCCAGTTATTTTAAATCGAGTGGATATGAACACCTCATACATTAATCATGTAAAAGAAGGATTTAGAAGAGTTTTTCAAGAGAATGATGGAACTGGTACTGCAACGTTTAAAGGATTACCATATAAACCAGCTGGAAAAACGGGAACAGCTGAAACCGTGTATGGTGGAGAAAGTGAAATTGGAAGAGATGAAAACAATAATAGAAAAAAATGTTATAATTTAACTCTTGCCGGTTATGCACCATATGATGCTGATCCAGAAGTAGCTTTTTCAGTTGTTGTACCATGGGTAAATGATGACAAATCAGGAATTAATTCCGCGATTGGTAAAGAGATTTTGGATGCGTATTTTGAATTGAAAACGAAAAGATCGGGTGGAAATCCAGTCCCAGTAGAGCAGCCGAACAAGGCCCAGTAAAAATAATATCACTGCATTGAGACTTATGGTGCAGTGATATATTTTTTGATTTAAAAAGCGTTTGAATAAGGTGGGAATGGATATGAAACAGGAGATTAAGAGAGGTTGGGGGAAATACATACTCTTCGTGTTTGTTTTGGTCGTAGCCTATCATTCTTTTACTTTATGTAAAGTGGAAGGGAAATCGATGCAACCGACTTTATATGAAGAAGACTACGTATTTGTAAATAAAGCAGCGGTACACTTTTCCGATTTAGAGCATGGAGAAATTGTCATTATAAAGGAAGAGGATGAATCAAAATATTATGTGAAACGAGTAATAGGACTTCCTGGTGACGTAATTAACATAACGAATGGATCTGTATATGTGAATGATAAAAAACAAGAAGAACCGTATACAAATAAAGATTTGTTTAATAATACGCAAGTGTTTTATAACTTTCAAAAGACAAAAATCCCGCCAAATAAGTTATTTGTAATGGGCGATAATCGTGAAATTAGTAGAGATAGTCGAAACGGCTTAGGATATATTGAAGAAGATAATATAATAGGAAAAGTGGAATTTGTATATTATCCTTTTTCAAAAATGAAGATTATAGAATAAGTGGGGATTTACAAAACCCCACTTATTAACGTTTCACTTTATCTTCTTTAAAAAACCTTTTGGGTTAAATGATATGAAAAACTTATGCTTAGATTCATCGATTATGAAATTGTTATTTGTAGCTAAAAACTCTTCAACTGCTTCCATTGGACCAGGCCCCCAATCGGGAGAAACAGGATTTCCATTAATAGATGTATCTTCTACGATAATATAACTGCCTTTAGTAACGATAGATTTATAAAGCAACAATTCTTTTGCTACATGCTCTTTACTATGATCAGAATCTAAAATAACTAAAATTACATCATTAGGTTTGCGCATACTTAATATTGTTTGCACAGCGGTTACTGAAACAGAGGAAGCTGTTAAATACGTAATGCGATCATGGGATGGACGATTTGGTTGTGGAAATATATCGATAGTAAGAACGTGACCTTTTCCAATTAAATCTAATATAGAAGCTAAATATAGTGCACTACCACCATAACAAGTGCCACATTCAATAATTAAGTCGGGTTTTAATTCGTAAATCATTTCTTGATATAAAAAAAGATCAGAAGGAAGTTTGAGAATGGGGACTCCAAGCCAATGTGTATCATATAACCAGACTCGACTATCGTAAAATTGTTTTAAAAATTCGCTGCTTATGTTATCGATTTTGAACACTCCTTTCTGAAACGAAAGTTGTACAATATATTATGTGAAATATAATTGTAAGGAGAATGTTTTTTAATAAAAATGAGAAAAATACCTCATTAAAAACCAATTGTTTGTATAATAAAAAACTTTTTGCAGGAAGTTACAGTTTAAATCTGTAAATGAGGGGAAAAGGAAAGGAGATGAACGTATGTATAAGTACACAATTTGTTTCATTAAAAAGGGAAAGAAAATACTCTTATTGAATAGAAACAAAAAGCCGAATATGGGAATGTGGAATGGTGTTGGTGGAAAAATTGAAGACAATGAAACACCATATGAAGGAATAATTAGAGAAACGCTTGAGGAAACAGGCATAGATCTTCCAAGTGTAACGTATAAAGGGAATGTAGTTTTTAAAAGCAAGGACGAGCCTCAGGGGCGTGAAGGAATGTACGTATTCCTTGCTGACCTGCCAGCTGGAGTACATATGGACACACCAGTAAGTACGGCGGAAGGATTATTAGAATGGAAAGAAATTGAATGGATATTAAATAAGGATAATAGAGGTGTAGTTAGCAATTTACCAAAATACTTACCAATAGTATTAACAGAAGAAAATAAGTTAGAGCATATATTCACATATGATAACCGGAATATTATTCATTACACAACTTCATTTTTGACAGAAGATGATGTAAACAAACAGTATATAAAAAGATCACTTTCATACTCTAATTGATAAAATATTTTAAAGAGCAATCGGCATTTATTTGTCGATTGCTTTCACTATATATGTGAGGTGATGATATGTTCCAGAAATACAATTCATTGATCATAATCGTCATATGTACGATGTTCCTTTTTGTAGCCTGTTCTAAAAGTGATAAAAAACTTAAAGACATTCAAAAAGTAGATTACCTCGTATCCTATTCAAATGCAATGAAAGCCGGTGGTTACATATATGCATATGATAAGAAAGGAAATGAGATTAGTAAAATAGAAGTGGATGGCCAAAGTATAATGAGTAATGCAAAAGGTGGGGAGGGGTACTACTTCTCATCAAATAGAAATAACAATCATTATGTAATTAAGCTGATGTGATTGCAAGACGTGGACGTACTTAACAATCTAGAAACCCCCACAAAATTTTTAAAAATAAACGAAAAAAAAGAGATGTAGACCCATCTCTCAGGCTGTAGACAAACATTTTTGGAGAGTTTAGATGCTAAAAAATAGTTTGTCTTTTGCTTTATGGCGAATTTATCCAACAATATATATATGTAGTACGTTCTATGCTACAATTTACTATAAGGGAGGAAGGTGTCTTATGAAAATATCCGTTTATGTTGCAAGTGCATTTAGCAAGGATCATAAAGGTGGAAATAAAGCAGGAGTGGTATTTATGGAGAATATATTGACCACTACTCAAAAAATGGCAATAGCCAAAAAACTGGGCTATGCGGAAACCGCATTTATATCAGAATCTGAAATTGCGGATTATAAAATTGAGTATTTTACACCAAAAGAGGAAGTTGATTTATGTGGGCATGCCACAATTGGCTCTTTCGCGATACTGATGCATGTAAATAAACTTTTTAAGAATCGCTATACGATTGAAACGAACAGCGGTGTTCTTACTATTACCATAAAAGATGACATCATATTCATGGAACAAAACGAACCGATATTCTATGATGTTATATCTCCAAACGAATTCATTGACTGTTTTGATAGTAAAGCTATAGACAATACATACCCAATTCAAATTGTCTCCACGGGCTTAAAAGATATTTTAATTCCTATAAAAAGCGAAACACAATTACATACATTGCAACCTAATTTTGAACAAATTAAAGAAATCAGCAAGTATTATAATGTTGTCGGGATGCACCTATATACTTTTAATGACAATCGAATAATATGCAGAAACTTTGCTCCACTATATGATATCAATGAAGAAGCAGCCACTGGAACTTCAAACGGTGCATTAGCTTGCTACCTTTATGAACAGCACTACTTACAAAAAGAAGTCTATGTATTTGAACAAGGTTATTCTTTACACTCGCCTTCTGAAATATTAGTTAAATTAGCAACGGATAGCAAGAATAAAATAGAAAAGGTTTATGTTGGTGGCAAAGGCTATTACTGTGAAACGAAGTATTTAACTGTAGAAAATATTGAGTGAAAATAAAAAAGAGATGGTAGATCCATCTCTTTTTCATATACTCCATGATTAACTGCGAATCGCCTTAATCAGAAAACGATGTTGCGTCACATCAAAATACCCTTTTTGTAAGATGACTTTATGTATATGATATAATTCCTCATAATACCTTTCGACAGTAAAATCAGGAATTTGCCACGGAATCGCTTTTAAATAATAGAGGATAGCGCCAACATCATAAAAGCGTTGGAAAGGGAATGCTTCTTTTGCTTCTAAGATAGTAAATCCATTTTCCTGTAGTTCATTACATGCCGCTTCAAGAGACCAACTTGCAAATTCGTTATTTAGCGGTGCGTTAAACTGCTCATTTAGTTCCGCACAATCGAGACCACCGACTTGTTGTGTAAGAAATGTTCCATTAGGAGAAAGTATTCTATTTACCTCAGAAGCAGAATAGGATTCATGTTGATTCATAATGAAATCAAACTGCCCATCTTGAAATGGTAATGCAGTATCATCAATTACTGCCACAACTGTAACCCCTAAAGGCTCTAATTTCTTCCGAGCAATTGGCAAGTTTGGAGCATAACCTTCAGTCGCATAAATAGTTGGCGGGAATGGTTGTAACATAGATAAAAATTCTCCGCCACCAGTACCCATATCGAGCATTGATTTAGCACGTTGCATAAGCTGATAAGCAGTGCTACCATACGACCATGATAAAGGCTCGCTCTTCATTCGGCCCGTTTCTGAAATGAAAGAAAAATCCCAACCGCTAAAATGTGTATTAGCACTTTCTAATAAAGTTAAAAATAATGGATCACGTTTCATAATTGTATCCTCCTATTTTGTAAGTAAATGATATGGTGAGAAAAGAAAAAAGGAGGACCTCTTATGAAAGGGGAACGGTTTTACGTTTCGTGCTCGAATAGATTCATATACATTCGCTCCTTGTGAGAATGATAATTTATATATTCGGGATAAGTAAGTGAAAGTCTTTTGAATTTGTGAGGGAAGGTTATGCTATTCAATAATTGGGCCATTAAATGAAATAGTGCAATACGTATTGATTACATGTATTTTAACGTTTTTGAATTTTCTTGAATTATCTTCTTGAACCTCTAGTTACTTTAGGTTTTATAATGAATTTATAATTTTAATAGGGGGATTTAGATGAAAAAGGATAAAAAGTTTTCTATCGGAGAATTCTCAGAAAAAACGGGAATACCAATTCCTACTTTGCATTATTATGATGGAATCGGGTTATTACAACCTGAAAAGAATCCTTCTTCAGGGCACCGCATTTATAAGTATCAAGATATTATAACCTTACAAAAAATTATAAGTTTAAAATTTCTAGGCTATAGTCTAGATAAAGTCGCTAATTTGTTACACGAATCAAGTTTTGGTGTTGATTTGAATGAAAGTTTGTCTCTCCATTTGCAAGTGTTAGAAAGAGAAAAAGAACAAATTGGGCAATCAATACAAGCAATTAAAAGAGTAATGAAGTTAGTCGAAGCGGAAGAAGAGGTAGATAGTAGGGTATTATTTAGTCTTATTTACGGTATGAATACAGAACATACACATAAAGAATGGATGGAACGTCATGAGTTAACGGATATCGTGGAAGAATTATCAAAGAAACGAGAAGAAGATAAAATTGCTTTGGATAAAACGTTTATTCAATTGTCTAAAAAGGTTAAACGATTATATGGTAAACCAGTCGAGGACTTGAAAGTACAAGAGATGGTAAAGGAATATATAGAAGAGTCTTTTTCATTTCTTAGTGAAGATTTGATACAAAAGTTAGCTAATACTAGTGTGGGAGAACTGGATATGCAAGAACTTGAAAATATGATACCTTCGCCTTTCGCAGAAGATGAACAAAAATGGCTTAATGAAGCGATGGAATATTATATGAAGCAAGTAGAAATGGAAGAGGGATAGATTTTATGAATGTTTAGCTTCATCGAAATAATGCTGTAGACCTTTCATTGAATAAGGGTAGAATTGCGTTTATTATTGGTTCATTCAAAAGAAAGAACCGCTTATACTTCATTTTTGAAGCATAAGCGGTTTTGTTTAAAATACTCAAAAACAAAAATCGTTTGGTAAAGTATCATTTTTTATTACCGTTCTCAACTCGTTTTTTTACCCCGGCGGTTAAATAAAAACAATCTTTATTTTTTAATCGACAACCCATAAACTAACGTCTCACTCGGAGTCGTAATACTAAAACCTGTTGTTTTATAATCAAGCTTCACCGTATCACCAGTGTAGTCTTTCGTGAATGAATCCATTTGTACAATAAAGTCAGCATCTTCATATACAACATCATCTGCAACATATGTATCCCAAATTAAATCGACATCAACGAATATACTACAAGAGTTTGTCATTGTCCCTCTAATGCGAATGATCTTTTTGTCTTCACGTTCTAATCTATGTATAGCTGCTTTTGCTTCATCAGTAATGCGAATGTTCATGATATCCCAACCTTTATTTATATTTCCTTTATTATTGCAAAAACAGAAGAAATAGGGAAGTAAATAAAAAACGAGCAAACAAATATGTTTGCTCGTCTCCCTTTATTTCAGTTCACATTTATCAAGTGGAATCACTTTCGTTTTTTTCGTAAATTTATATCCTAACCATAGTACTAAGAAGAGTGGTAAACCGATGTAAGAAACGAGTACACCGTTCCAGTCGATTGATTCGCCCATAAATGCGCCGTAGTTTTGTCCTAAAATTACGATAATACAAAGCGTAAAAGCGAAGAGTGGACCGAATGGGAACCATTTTGCTTTATAAGGTAAGTCTTTTAAATCTTTTCCTTGTGCGATATATGCTTTACGGAAACGGTAATGACTAATTGCAATGCCGACCCATGCGATAAAGCCAGACATTCCAGATGCGTTTAATAACCAAATGTATACAACACCATCACCGAATAAAGAAGCAATGAAAGCGATACTACCGACAATTGATGTTACGATTAATGCGTTAACAGGTACACCGCGGCTATCTAATTTTCCTAAGAATTTTGGTGCTTTTCCTTGGCGAGCTAAATCCCAAAGCATACGAGTTGAAGCATACATACCAGAGTTACCAGCAGACAGTACTGCCGTTAAAATAACAGCGTTCATAACAGAAGCAGCGAAGGCAACGCCCGCTTTTTCAAAAATAAGTGTAAATGGACTTACTGTTACATCACTTGCAGCAAGGCTTTCAGTTGTATAAGGAATTAATAAACCGATAACGAGAATCGCAAGGATATAGAATAAGAGAATACGCCAGAAAATTGAACGAATTGCTTTCGGAATATTGCGCTCTGGATCAGAAGTTTCACCAGCAGCTACCCCAAGTAATTCTGTTCCTTGGAATGAGAAACCAGCTGCCATAAATACACCAATAATTGCCATAATACCACCGTTAAATGGTGCGTCTGCAACAGTGAAGTTTTTAAATCCAACAGTTTCACCGCCCATAATTCCGAAAATCATCATAAAGCCGACAATTAAAAAGATAATAATAGTAACGACTTTAATAAGTGCGAACCAATATTCAGATTCACCAAACCCTTTAACAGATAAGTAGTTTAAAAGGAAAATAATAGCTAAACATAATCCGCTCCAAATAAGAGAAGGGGTATTTGGGAACCAAAATTTCATAATTAATGTTACAGCCGCTAGTTCAGCAGCGATAGTAATTGCCCAGTTATACCAATAGTTCCATCCAAGTGCAAAGCCAAGTGATGGATCAACAAATTTTGTTGCGTACGTGCTAAAAGATCCAGTAACAGGCATGTAAGCTGCGAGTTCAGCTAGGCTTGTCATTAAAAAGTAAACCATAATTCCGATTGCGGCGTATGCAATTAATGCGCCACCAGGTCCAGCTGAATGGATGACACCACCGCTGGCAAGAAATAGTCCGGTACCAATTGTACCGCCGAGAGAAATCATCGTAAGGTGCCGAGATTTTAGACCGCGTCTTAATTCACCTTTTCCTTTTGTAGTTTCTGTTTTAGAGGTAGCTTGATTCGTTGCGCTATTCATGTTCAACACTCCTTTTCTTGTAAGATAGGAAGGAGCGGGGGAGAAAAATACAAAAAACCGCCAAAGGAATTTGGCGGAACGTTTCACAAATAACCACCCCATCATACCCTTCCGTTAAGATAGCACCCCACGTTTACACGGTAATTTTGTAAACGTGACAGTTCTGTTCCTTTCGGAGACAGCCCCAGCTCATATTTCCAGAGAAGAAATATAAACTTCGGCAACTTTTCCTTTCAAACGGAGTCTAAGACATTCTCTGTGTCTCGTCCGTTTTACTATTAAAAGTCGCAACCTCTACCTCATCGGATTGATGAGGATTTATATATTGCTAAGATTTTTAATATATGGCAATTGTAATGAGTTTCTGAATATATTGCAAGATATTTTGTTAGGAAAAGTCAAAAAATATCGGTTATTGTATAGGAAACGCTTGCAAAACTCCACCCGAACCTACTATTATGTAACAATAAGCAAAGAAAAAATTGTTATACAAATGTTTCGCAAAAAATATTGAAAAACCCTTCAAAAATTAAAAGAAAATTCAGAAAATATAATTCGACATTCATAATAAAGTCATATTTTTTGCTATAATTAGAGTAACGTTTAAGTGAAAAGGGGAAATCAAAATGAAATTAGAAACAGAAAGGCTCTATATAGTGCCTTGTACAGAGGAGAGTATACACGTTGCTAACGAGCAAGGATATAATAGTGGTCCGCATATTGTAGGGCATGTTGAAAATGTAAAACAGGATAAGGATTTATTACCTTGGGGCGCCTGGTATGTTATTCGAAAAGAAGATGACATCGTTCTAGGCGATATAGGGTTTAAAGGGAAACCAAATGAGGAACATACAGTAGAAGTTGGTTACGGTTTTATTGAGAAATATTGGAATAAAGGGTATGCAACAGAAGCTGTAAGAGAACTAATAAATTGGGCTTTTCAAACTGGAGAGGTAGAAATGATTATTGCGGAGACACTTCTGGAAAACGAAAGCTCCATTCGTGTATTAGAGAAATTACATATGCAGAGAACTGGCACTACAGAAACGATGATGAATTGGAAATTAGAAAAATAAAAAATACCGCTCGAAGTATATCGGGCGGTATTTTTATTGTTATGGAAGCATTTGTTTTTGATCATTCGGATATCCAGTTGTCGGTGTGTTAGAACGATTGGAATGATTGCGAACAGCAATGAAAATAGAAATAATAACGACAAGACCAATTGCCACGTAAGAAAGTGAAATAATAGTTGGATCCACTTTAAATGTAGTAAGTAGTGTACGAATGTTTGTAAAGATAATAAGGCCACCAACTAATACGCCAAGTAAATGAGAAGGAACGATGCGCACTAACCATGCAGCGATTGGAGCTGCGACAATACCGCCAAGCATTAACGAAAATACCCAAACCCAACTTACTTGTTCCCAGCCGAGTGAGATGAAGAAACCAATTGTTGCAGCGAGTGAGACAGGAAACTCACTCGTATCTACAGATCCGATAACTTTTCTAGCTTCATTTCCTCTTGCTAAAAGTACAGGTGTCGTAATCGGCCCCCAGCCACCACCACCAGTTGAATCAACGAATCCAGCAAATAAGCCAAGTGGAACAAGTTGTTTAGCCGACATACGTTTATTTGAAGTAATAACTTGTTTTTGAATAATGAATCGTAATAAAATATAAACCCCTAAAGTAAATAAAAATACAGAAATGTACGGTTTAATGACATCCCCAGGTAAATTGCTTAAAAAACATGCCCCCACAAATGCGCCAATTGCTCCTGGTAATGTAAGCCTAGAAACGGTATATTTATCAACATTTCCAAATTTGATGTGAGATGCACCAGAAGCTGCGGTTGTAACGACTTCAGCTAAATGAACAGAGGCGGAAGCGACAGCTGGTGCGATACCAAACATTAGTAATAGTGAGGTAGATGTTACACCGTACGCCATTCCAAGCGCTCCATCGATTAATTGAGCGAAAAATCCAATAATAGCAAATACAATTAATTTCTGCATAAATAATCCCCCTGTAATAGTAAATGAAAAAGGCACTTTTCCCGTGTGAGAAAAGTGCCTTTGGTTTTTCCAATCGGCAATATTGAAATTTGTTTCATTATAATACATATTAATCGTATAAATCAACTGGGTTTTAAAGTTTTTTGAATTGAACGAAAGAAAAATAAAATATACAATAAAAGGATGGAGAGAAAGGGGAGAAGGAATATGTTAGCATTTGATCATCTCGTTCACGCGGTACATTGTACACCGGAGGAAGCGGCAAAACAAATGCAGGAGCGTGGATTTCATACTGTACTAGGCGGAGAGCATACAAATTGGGGTACTTGGAATAGTTTATGTTATTTTGATTTATCTTATATAGAATTTTTGGCAGTTCAGCATGAAGAAAAAGCGAAGAAAGCAGACAATCCATTAGTACAAGAAACGGTAGTGAAATTAGAAGATGGAGAAGGAATGTTACAAATCGCAATTCGAACAGATGCAATTGAAGAACTAGCAGTTAAGTTTAATAAACATGGATTACATACGATAGGACCATTTGAAGGGAAACGTATGAGAAAAGATGGCCGCCTTTTAGAATGGAAAATGTTATTTGTAAAGCAAGAAGAGAACGGGCCGAAATTACCTTTCTTTATACAGTGGAATGAAACGGATGAAGAAAGAAGAAACGATTTACGTAACATAGGAACGATCACTGTGCATAAAAACAAAGTACAACAAATTGATACAGTTCATTACGCAGTGAAAAATGTTCGAGAAACAGTGCGGAAATGGGAAGAAGTAATGGGACTAACTGCAAGCCAGATCGTTAAAAATGAAGAATGGAATGCGGAATGTCAAAGTGTATCGTTTGGCGACATTCAAGTGCAGTTTTGTGAACCAATTGGAGAAGGGCTAGTGCTAGAACGATTGAATCATCATGGCGAAAATCCATTTGCAGTGGAGTTTAAAGGTGAAAGTAAACGAGAGCATGAAGTACTAGGTAGTTTGTACATATATTGATAGAGGTGAACGTTGTGGAAGAAATGCTTAGAGAGATAGAGAGAAAACTAGAATGGCCTCGTATTGTAAAGTGTACAGCTATTTCAAAAGGTTTTTCACATGAAGAGAAATATAAAATAAAATTAGAAAACAGAGTAACATATTTTGTGAAAGTATGTGATGCTGTAAACTTTGAACGTAAACAAGAAGAATATACATATATGAAACAATTAGAGTCATTACATATTCCAACGCCTAAGTTAATTCACTTCATAAAACTTGAGGAATTAAATAAATGTGTTCAAGTATTTGAATGGGCCCAAGGTGTAAATGGTGAAGAGGGCTTAAGTAAGCTATCGGCGGAAGAACAGTATCATGCAGGAAGAAAAGCTGGAGAAGTATTAAAGCGAATTCACTCAATTGAAAGAGAAAGTGCAAGTGATAAATGGGAAACGGTTCGATGGAATAAATACGAAAGATACGTAGAAGCGTTAGCAAACTATGAAATAGATTTCCTTGATTTGAAGCCAGTATTAAGATTTGTAGCGGAGCATAAACAATTATTGGGAAATCGTCCAATCACATTTTTACACGATGACTTCCATCCAGCAAATAGTATGATTCATAATAAGGAATTTATCGTTATTGATTTTGGTGGATATGATTTTGGAGATCCGATACACGATTTTTATAACGTAGCGATTTTTACTACAAGAATAAGCAAACCATTTGCGGTTGGACAAGTTCACGGTTATTGCGGAGGTGAACCGTCGCTTCATTTTTGGAAACTGTACTCATTATATGCAGCAATGACATTCCCTGCGGATATCGTTTGGACAAACCGAAGCACACCGCATTTAGTAGAAGATATGAAGGAAAGATTAAACGGAATTTTAGATGATCATAATCATTTTTCATCCTATATTCCAAAATGGTATCAATCAAGTGAATGTAATAAATAAAGGAGGAATACATATGGAAAAAATTGCGGTAATTTCAGATATACATGGTAATATTCCAGCTTTAGAATCGGTACTGCAAGATATTAAATTGAGAGGAATCGAACACATAATTTGTCTTGGAGATTTAGTTGGAAAAGGACCTCATTCTAGCGAAGTAATTGAAATCATTCGTAAAGAATGTGGAGTAGTTGTAATGGGAAACTGGGATGATTTTATAACAAAACCGACTGAATTTGAGGCATTAAAATGGCATCAAAAACAACTATCGGAAGAACAAAATGACTATTTAAGAAGCTTACCATTTTCAATCGAGTTTTATATGAGTGGCAAACTCATTCGTATGTTCCACGCTTCACCGAGAAGTTTATATGAAAGAATTCAACCACATGCCGCAAGAGAAGAGCGAATTAGTATGTTTGAAAACAGTGAGCTCACGGAGAATATAGAAGGAGAAAGAAAACCAGATGTCGTTTGCTACGGTGATGTTCACCAAGCATTCGTTCAAAATTTCAGTGGCAAAACGTTATGTAACGCTGGTAGCGTAGGAAATCCGCTTGAAATTACACAAGCTTCTTATTTAATATTCGAAGGGATTTACAATGAAAAAGAAGCAGCGAGCTTTTCCATACAACTCGTACGTGTACCGTATGATATTGAATTAGCTATCAGACTAGCAGAAGAACTCGATATGCCAGAAATAGAGGAATACAAGCAAGAATTACGGACTGCATTGTATCGAGGATTTAAGGGGAAGTAAACCAATCATAATATATCTATCGTAACTTAAAATATATCAACGATTTTTTCGATATATCGACGATTCGACATAGGATATCGACTTACCGACAAATAGTGACATAAAAGTTAATTATAATTTTGTTATGTAAACTAAATGAAGGTGGGAAATATCATGAACCGAAAACAACAAATTAAAGAAATTGTAGATCATATTTTAAAATTAAACTTAACTCACCCAACAAGAGTTGGAGTAAGCGGTATTACAGCATCAGGAAAAACAACATTTGCAAACGAATTCGCGGAAGAAATACACAATCAAAAGTATATGTATAGCCTTTTATTAATAGTTATAATTCTCGTATAATTATATTAGCTTTAGAAAGTGAAAAACGGGGGATAAGGCAATAAGAAACGCAAAAAGGGGAGAAAAAATATAATGAATGAAGTATTAGAATTAAAAGAAGAACTACTACAAATTAAAAATAATAATTATGCTGTACCAGAAGACGTAGATGCATATCCATATGCGCAGTGGATGTTAGATTATATCGGATCACCTGATGCTGAATTACGCGATGATTTAATTTATAGTACGCTTCACACATGGATTACAACTGATGTGTTTAGACAAAAAGAATTACGAGGATTAATGTTACAAGCAATTAGCCCTGATTATTTATTTTATAAAATTGGTGAAAAGGGAACAGATTCTGTATTTAAACGTGCGTTCTCCGTATTAATTCCACCACTTATTTTATCTGTTCATGAAAGAGAACCGTTGTTATCCGAAGAACAACTGTACAGCGTGGCAGAACAAGTGCTGGAATATGTATATTTAGAAGAAGATGTAAGAGGTTACGTAGAAGGAAAAGGGTGGGCACACTCTACTGCGCATGCAGCGGATGCGCTCGATGCGTTAGCACGTACAATACAAAATCGTGAGTTTTCATATGCGATTCTTGCAGCTGTTCGTCAGAAAGTTCGCCTAAATGACTATGTTTACATACACTTTGAGGATGAGAGATTAGTAACGCCAATTATGTCATTACGTAATCAAAATCTTTTAACAGAAGAAGAGTGGAGCAACTGGTTACATAGTATAGCAATCGTTGAAGACATCCCGCATCCTCAGCATGATATTTTAGTACAAAATATTAGAGCTTTTTTAAGAAGTTTATACTTTAGAGTTTTAGAGACAGAGGGTAGTACAGCCTTTACAGATGATATTTTGGAAACTTTGAAGGATTTGCGTAGGTATTAAAAATCCATTTTGCTAAAATGAAATTACATAAAACCACCATCTCCCAACCATACTAATAAAATGTGTTGGAGGTGAGTTTAATGGACAAAAAAGATTTTGAAAAAGTGTATAATGATTATTTACATCAAGGAGAAGAACAAGCTCAATTTGAAGTAGACCATGAAGTTAATACAGGAGCAGAACAAATTGTTGCCGTTCGTAAAAATGATGATGGGGATTTAATAGCGTTTAAAACAAGTAGCGGAAGAGAGTTAGATTATATGACTGCTCTTAGCGAAGCAAAATCAGGGAAATTAGCTCATGTGGACGTATTTCATAAGTATGGTAGAGATATTATACGTAGCGAACCGGATGGAATAAAAGAAAATAACTTAGATAATTTACCTTCATTTTAAACGGGTAAACCTGAAGAAGAGAATGTTCATTTGGATATTCTCTTCTTTTCTTTCTCTACAAATAGACGGTTCATTTCTACAGTGCGATCATACTTTTAAAGAGCGCTCTAAATTTCTCTTTATCTTCTGCTGTAAATGGTTTCGGTCCTTTTGTACGCTTACCGCTTTTTCGAACCATTGCACTTAAATAACGTGTTTGTAATAGTTGGTCAATGTTTTCATTCGTATACTTGTACCCTTTATGATGAAGAACGATACAGCCTTTTGCTAAAGCAAGCGAAGCAAGACCGTAATCTTGTGTTACGATTAAATCTTCTTTTTGGGCTAACTGCATAATTCGGTAATCCGCAGCATCTGCTCCAGAATCAACATAAATTGTTTCCACGCCTTTTGGCTGCTCAGCATTAGAATAATGAGAAAAGCTTGTAACGAGGGTAACAGGAATTTCTGCCTTCGTAGCTTCAAAAATAATTACATCTTTTACAGGGCAAGCATCTGCATCAACATAGATTTTCATTGGTATCACTCCTATAACTAGGTTCGTGTTGATGATAATGGTAGATTTAGGTTTTGTCAAACGAGGATTTTGTATTTCAACTTACAAAAATTGTATATATTTAAAAATATATGCTAACATATAATCGGTGTAATAATAATAATTTTCAGAAAGTGGGAATGGAATGATTTATAAAGCAGATAACAATGTAAGGCAAAAGTTAGTTGAGATGTTTGATGATTTCGATAGTACGATTGTACTTTCCTATCTCCAAGGACATATGGGAAGTGCGTGGGTAGACAATCTCGAAAATCCAACTGTTGCTCAAATAACTGTAGGAATTTTTGTGTTTTACGCCGGGAATCCAAACGCAGAAGAGGCGGAAGAATTATTATATAATCTACCTGATTTTACTCTTGCCATTGTAGATTCGGATGAATGGAAAAAACGGATAGAGACTGTTCACAAAGGATCAATTGAGAAGTTTCAAAGATTTAGATTTAATAAGAACCCCGGCGATTTAGATAAAGAATACATACGGGATATATTGTCTACATTACCCCAAAATTACGAAATGAAAAAAATTGATAAAGATATAGCAAAGGCATCTTCATTTCATGCACTCTCAGAAGATTTTACTAGTCAGTTTGATTCAATTGATGATTTTATTGATAGGGGCGTAGGATACGCCATTTTAAATAAAGGGCAAGTTGTTTCTGCTGCAACATCATTTAGTATATTTGATGATGGAATCGAGATTGAAATTGCGAGCCATCCTGAACATAGAAGAAAAGGCTTAGCTAAGATTGTAGCATCTGCACTTATATTAGATTGTTTAGATAGAGAGAAATATCCTAGTTGGGATGGAGCAAATGTTGAATCTGTTGAACTAGCAAAAAAGCTAGGCTACACTTTTAAAGAACCTTATGATACATATTTTATTCAAATAAAAAAATGAACCAATACAAGTACATAAACTAAAGTGGTTTTTAGTTTATGTACTTATTTAAAAATTAATTAAATTCTATTGACGATATGTAAGGATGCTACTTATTTTCCACAAACCAAAATAGCCTCACGCAAACGAGAAACCCCTTCCTCAATTTGATCAATATTCACTTTTCCATAAGATAAACGAATATAACCATCTTTCGCGCCGAAAATACTCCCCGGCATAAAGGCTATTTCTTGTTTTAAGCTTTGCATAATGAGTTGTTTTTCGTTTATCGGTTCTTTTAATTTTCCCCATATGTAAATACCACCAGTAGGATTGGAAAAAGAGATTTTATCATGAAGTTGCTCGTTTAGGGCACGGACGATAACGTTTCTTTTTTCTGCTAGTTGTTTTCGTAACGGTACGATATGAGACTGAAATGGTACAGTTTCAAAAAATTGCTGCATAAGCCACTGTGGGAAAATGCTCATACCTAATTCCATTTGATGTCGTGCGTCAGATAACCTTTCTACTACCGATTGCGGGGCGACAAGCCAGCCGACTCGTAATCCCGGTGCAATCATTTTTGATAAAGAATGTACATAGATGACTGTTCCATTTTCATCTATTGATTTTAAAGTAGGGCAAGGTTGTTTTTTTTCTAACGTAAGTAAACTAGACGGATCATCTTCAACAATCGCAATTCGTAAGTCTGCACAAAGTGATAATAGTTTTTTTCTACGGCTTGGATGCAGCATTGTGCCTGTAGGATTTTGGAAGTTTGGATTTAAAAAGATCATTTTAATACGATGCTTCCGATATAGCTCTTGCACATCATCTGGATTAATACCGTGTTCATCGACAGGTAACGGGAAAATACGAATACCTGCTGATTGGAATAACGGTAAGGAATAACAGTGTGAAGGACTTTCAAAAGCAACAGCATCACCTGGATTTAATAAACATTGTACGATAAGGTGCAAGGCTTGCTGTGCGCCAGAAGTAATCATAATGGACTGTTCAGTCGCTTCAACTTTTAAATATTCCTTCATATATTTTACGACCGCTTGTCTTAGTGGGAGATAGCCTTGCGGGTGATCATAACTTAATGAATGCGTTAACGGTTGTTCTCGTAAAATCATTTGTAGTTGATCGTGAGGATAGAGGTTACAACCGAGCTCTCCGTTTGCAAAATCTATAATATTTTCATTTTGTTGTATTTCTGCCCGAATATGGCGAAGTAACGGTAAGTTTGGTAAAAATGTACCGCCTTCTACGAAATTTCTCCAGTTCGGCGTTAATGTTGGAGAAACGCCCCACATATGTGTACTCACTCGTGTTCCTTTACCAGTCGTACTTTCTACAATTCCCATAGCACGAAGTTCATTATAAGCAGTCGTTACTGTACTTCGGTTTACATTTAACTGTGTAGCTAATTTCCGTTCGGAAGGGAGGAAGCTACCTGGAGGAAGTTCTCCATATGTAATACGTTTCTCAATAAAGTCAACAACTTGCTGATAAATAGGGATTTTACTGTCGCTATCTAGCTTCCATTCCATAAAAAACGCCTCCGTAACTCTTATATACATTTAGTATAACAAATTGGCTGGGTAAAAAAACAGCCAATTGGACGGTGTTATATCCAGCCAATTTTACTATGCTAAATATGGAAGGGGAGATTCGGATGAAAAGATGGCAAATGGAATGGCTCCTAGTATCAGTAGCATTAGTATGGGGAGCAAATTATACAATTGGAAAGTATGGTGTGGCATTTATGTCATCCATTCAATTTAATAGCTTACGATTTTTAGTAGCATCACCGGTATTATTACTTATTACATTTTTAATGGAACGCTCATTACGTATTGAAAGAAAAGATTGGTTACGATTAGTAGCAGTCGGTATCGTTGGTACGACAATGTATCAAACGATGTTTATGCTATCTGTGAAATATACTTCAGCAACGAACGCCTCATTATTAATTGCGATGTCACCTATATTTACAGGGATATTAGCGGTATTGCACAAACAAGAACGCTTTTCGATGAAAGTACAAATTGGTTCAATAGTAGCGTTTATTGGTGCAGCATTCGTTTTATTAACAGGACATACAGGAGGAGCTACTTACGAGTATGCATGGCTCGGAAATATAATTGGATTAGTCGCAGCAATTGCGTGGGGATGGTATCCAATATTAGCGCAACCTCTTATTACAAAATATTCCGCAATGAGAGTCACATCATGGTCTACTTTAATTGGAATTGTACCTCTCGTTATATACTGTTTATTCAACGTAAACACATTAACGTGGCCAGTAGATACGCCAAGCTGGGGATCACTAGCATATTCAATCGTCTTTGCGACCATCTTTGGGCTAGCAATGTGGTATGTCGGCATTAGTCAAATCGGTTCAACGAAAGTAATGGTTTATATGTATCTCGTGCCATTGTTCGCAGTTATCTTTGCGGCAGTAACAATCGGAGAGCAGATCAATATGATGCAACTCGTTGGTGGACTTATCATCTTTATCGGCTTATACGTTGTAAAAAAAGGCGGAATGAAAAAGCCAGCTCTCAATTTGAAGAAAGTGAGTTAACAGTAAAAAGGATCTCTTTCATATAGAAGGAGATCCTTTTTTATTTCGTAATAAAAGTGCTTGTTCAACCGCCCATTTTCGATGATCGTGAAGTAGAAGTTCTACAGCATGTAATGGAGACATCCATCTTAGAACGTGATCCTCCGCCCAGTTTTCAGTTTGTTTCTGCACCATGTTCGCAATGTAAAAGAACCCATCGTTCAAATAATATGTATCTTCCTTTTCAGCATAAAAATACCGCATTGCATTACCGATATACCGATCAATTTCAATAGACCATCCTAATTCCTCTAGTAGTTCACGATGTAAGCATTCATCTTTTGTTTCGGTACCTTCCATACCGCCGCCGGGTAAAAAGTAGTGTTCTCCTTTTTGGATAATAGCAATCTTTGAAGAGGTTGAGTTAAAAATAATTGCATAACAACTAGGTCGTAATACATATTGCTCAGTAGGCTTTTTATAACCAAAAGTAAGTTTAGATATCATAAAACACGTCACCTTTCTATAAAATACATAAAAGGGATAATAAGGTAAAAATGGGATTGTATAAGTATAATCTTACGAGATTGGAGTGATAACAAAATGATAAATCGAAAGTGTTCGCGCTGTAAAGAAATTACAGGTGCATTGCATGGTGGTAAAAAAATTAAGGAAGAATTTTTGTGTGAAGATTGTTTGCAAAAAGGAATTGAGAGTGGGGAAATCGAATTATCACAAGTGGAGCAAGAACAAACTTCGTATCTTTCTATAAAAATATTAAAAATAATGAGTGTGATTTATTTAATAGGATCTATTTTTATGGCTTTTTCAACCGGTCCATTTATACATAATATAGGATTTGATGAAATGTCCATTTCAGGCCCAGAATTAGGTTTAATAAGTATTGTTATGCTAGGTTCTTTATTCCAGTCTGTACTTGTATTTTGCGGAATATGGGTATTCATCCTATTAGTAGAAACAGTCATTAAAATTTATGAAAAAATGAAGTGAGTGAGAGGGAGAAACATATGCGAGTAAGAAACATTCAAGGGGAAGATTATGTAAAGATTCATTCTGTTTTAAATGATTGGTGGGGCGGGAGAGATATGGCGGCTATGTTGCCAAAACTGTTCTTCGTTCACTTTCAAGAAACGAGTTTTATTATTGAAGAAGAAGGCGAAACGTTAGGTTTCTTATGCGGCTTCTTTTCGCAAACACATAAAGAGGAAGCGTACGTTCATTTTATCGGAGTAAATCCGAAGTATAGAAGAAGAGGAATCGCATCGACATTGTATTCTTACTTCTTTGATGTCGCACGTGCAAACAATCGTAAAGTTATAAAAGCAATCACATCACCGGTTAATAAAAAATCGATACAGTTTCATAGGGAGATTGGCTTTCAAATTGAGGCTGGGGATGATGAGATAGAGGGTGTATCGGTACATACAAATTATGACGGGAATGGCGGGAGTAGAGTTTTATTTTTGAAAAATGTGTAAAAGTAGGCTAGCACAAAGTTAGCCTTTTTGTTGTGAGGAGCTAGAAGTATGGAGAATAAACAAAGTAGAAATGAGTATGTAAGACGCATACATACAGTTCAAGATTATATAGAATCAAACATAGATAGTTCACTATCTATTGAAGAGCTGGCCGATGTAGCAGGATTTTCAAAGTTTCATTTTCATCGGATTTTTAAAGGAATAGTACACGAGCCGTTATCTCGGTATGTGAATCGCTTGAAGTTAGAAAGGGCAACAAATCTACTTACATATCGCCCGGATATGACGATTACAGATATCGCTTACCATTTTGGTTTCACAGATTCAGCAGTTTTCTCCCGTACATTTAAAAATTATTACGGAGTAAGTCCGTCTCAATATCGAAACGACAATAGCAAGAATTGCAAAGACGTAAGAAGAACTTCTCAATACAATGAATGTAAGAAGGTTCGAGGGAATGTTGAAATTGTAACAGCGGACGATATAAACGTCGCATACATAAGACATATCGGTACATATGAAGAGTTAACTGTAGCTTTTCCGAAAATGATAGAGAAATTATTTCATTACGCAGCGTTGCAAAACTATCATGTATTTGAGGATACGAAAGTATTAACCATTTACCACGATCATCATGAATTTACAGAGGACTATCATTTAAGAACAAGTTTATGTATAACAATTCCAAATGAGTCCGCAGTAGAAACGAGCGACATAGGAATAATGGTAATACCTTCTGGAAAGTATGCGGTAGGTCATTTTGAAATATTCCAAGATGAATATAAAGGAGCATGGGATTTTTTATACGGTGAGTGGCTTCCAAATAGCGGATATAAACCGAGAGACTCGTATCCTTTTGAAGTATATAGAAATGATCCAAAGCAGCATCCAAAACATAAACATATAGTTGATATATATGTACCTATCGAACCTTTTTAATGATAGGTTAAAGGGGAAGGAATAATGAAAACTGCTGAAAAGTTAGATCAGATTATAAAAGAAGAATATGAAAATATGAATGGTATGTTAGTAGTGCAGAAAGGTAATGTTATTTTTGAAAAATATTATAAGGGACACGGTCCAGATGATGCGTTTCATGTAGCGTCAGTTACAAAAACGATAATCTCTGCGCTAATTGGGATATGTATAGATAAGGGATATATAAAAAGCGTTGATCAAAGAGTAATAGAGTTTTTCCCGGAATATAAACTTAAGGCATCTGAAGTAACAGTACGCCATCTTCTAACAATGACAGCGCCATATCCTTTTGTAGACTGGCAGGAACCGTTAGAAGAACTATGTACACAACAAGATTGGATACAATATACGTTAAATAGGATAGGAAACGGCGGAGAAATTGGATCTTTTAAATATTCATCTGCAGGAGCTCATTTACTATCAGCAATCATAATGAGCGTAACAGGAAAAAATACACGTGAATTTGCGAATGAATACTTATTCCAGCCACTCGGTATGAGAGAAATTCCAAACTACAATATGAAAGCGTTTGGATTTGATGACTTATTCGGAAAAGATGTAAAAGGATGGGTTCATGATCCAAATGGTATTTCGACAGGCGGCTGGGGACTAACGTTAACGGTTAAAGATATGGCTAAGTTTGGACAGCTGTATTTGAATGAAGGTACTCATAATGGAAAACAAATTCTATCAACACCATGGATAAAAGAATCGACAACAATGAACCAAAATCAATATGGTTACTTATGGTGGTTACGAGAAGAGGATGGAATCTTTTCATACTGTGCAATGGGCGATGGTGGGAATGTGATTTGTTGTATTCCTAAGAAGGATTTGGTTGTAGTAATTGCTTCAGAAGTTATGCCGAATGCACGGGATAGATGGGAATTAATTGTGAAATATATTCTTCCTTATACAGAATCAAATAAATAACGGAAGCAAAAAGATGGTGTGAATGGGAGTTTCATACTATCTTTTTGTTTTATGAAGGAAAGTTCATGAGAAGGTAAGTTCCGTGTAAAATAATGTAAATATTAGGATTTTTAAATATCATCTTGTTTTCTTTATGTATAATGAGGACAAGGCCTAAAAATACTTAAATATTTAAGTGAATATTTTAAAAAGGAGATTAAGGATATATGAAAAGCTTACTTCAAAAAACTTTAGCTACTACAGGGATTACTGCTTGTTTATTAGGTATGGTTTCTTCCGCTTCATTTGCTTCAATTAGTTGGGATTCTTATGGGGAATGGGACGGAAGTGGAGGAAAGGCTACAGGATACGCCTACACTGCGCAAACAAATGAACCTCATTTTTACAAGATGACTGTAAGGGCTAGCTTTGATGATGGGTCTTCTAAAGAGGTAGAAAAGAATAATGCTAAAATTACAGATCGTGTGAACGTTAAAGTTTCATCCAGAGGGCCAATTACCACTGGCTATTCGGGTCATGAATGGGTAATGAAAGGGGATAGTGCCTATACCTCTAAGGAAATGGTAATTAGATAACAATCAACAAAAACCGTGACAAAGGATAAATGCCTTTTTCACGGTTTTTAAAATGAGGAGGATATATGAATCTAGTATTAAAAGAAATAGTGGTAAACAAAACAATATTCATTATGTTATTTATTGCGTTTGTATTGACAATATGGCCGATACTTATAGCAATGTCGACGAAAGATTATTATGATGAGAAATTTTATGATAGAAAAAATGGTTATTTTAATTATTACTATTCCGTTCAACTTACTAATATGGGGGAAATCAATTTCAAACAGTTTCAGACGTTAGTAGAATCGGATTTTAAAAATGCTAGTGTTATTACAAATGATATTCGTACTACTATTCCAGATATCGGCCGAGTAACAATGAATGGTCTCCTTAATAAAAATTGGTCTCCACCTTTGCTAAAAGGTTCTCAGATGGGACAAGATGAAAAAAATAGTGTAATAGTGGGGAAGAAAATTTATAAGGATATGGAAACAATAAAATTATTTAATAAGGAATATATAGTTAAAGGCGTAGCTGGAGAAAATACTGGATATGAGTATAATATTAAAATTTACGTCTCTCTAAATGACATGCCAGATGAAGTGAAACAGATGATACAAAAAGATAATACATTCCAAATGATTGTTCGTTCTAACGAAAACCCTAAAGAAGAGATAGAAACTTTCATACAGCATATGAAACAGAACAATAAAGATATAAATGCCAAAGTGATTAGTGAAAAAGAGAACTATGAGAAAGAAAAAAACACAAGTAAAGCCGTGAAAGAGTTACTTAGTTTTCCATTTAGGCTTTTTTGTATAGCTTTCATTACCAGTATAATAGTAAGTTATTATTGGATTTATACGAAGAAAAAAAGTCTGTCGTTAAGGAAAGCTTTGGGAGCAAGTAATGTAAATCTGTTTATTTTTATATTTAGTCAATTATTTTTATGTGCAATCGCTGCATCAACCTGTGCAATATGCATACAATGGATTTTTAGCACTTTGAGTGAAAATATTGTAGAGTTTACAAGTTATAGCATTAGTTTACAGTCTACTCATATTGTAATGTGTGTATTTTTTTCACTTACTATAGCTTTTATCCTCTCTGTAATACCATTTGTATATGTGCTTAAAAGTGAACCTGCTAAAGCGTTAAAGGAGTAAAAATGATGAGAATAAAAAGTGCGTTCCTAGCATTAAAAAAGAGATTTCTATTTTCCGTACTTCTTCTAATACAGATTACATTTGGATTAGCAACTATAACGAGTTCAATTAATGTATTTTATAATTTACACCAACTAAATGATAAAGCCAGCTCAGCATTAAATGTGGATAAAACATATTTAGTTACTTTTGAAAGGACGACAGATAGGTTACAAAGCGATCAATTTAATAAAGAGCAAATTCAAGCGGTTTATAATACAATTCATCAAAATAAAGATGTGATTTCGTATGGTACATACGAGGAGAGTTTAATTGAAATAGAATTAAGTAATAGGCCACTTCAAAATAGTATGATTGCTGATTTGAAACATAAAACGTTTCACGATGACAGACCTACTGTTCAAACAATTGTTGTTGATGAAAATTACTATAAATTGTTAGGTTTACCTTTAAAACCTGAAGAGGGTTTCTTGCATGAAGATTTTCCAAAAAATAGTGAAGAAAAAACAAAAGTATTAATGGGTTCTTACTTTAAGAAATATTTTCAAGTTGGGGATACAATTAATAATCAATATACAATTATAGGCTTTTTACCAGAGAATAAATTTATCGTAAATAATAATACAACGAACGTTTATTTGAAGTTGGATTATGCAATGATAATGCCTATGTCATCTGATAGATATGAAAATTATGAAGCGATGTTTTTAAGACTGCATCAAAGTACAGTTTTACATTTACGAAAAGATGCAGATGTAAAGAAACTAGAAAAATCAATTCAACTTAAAGGAAACGGCGGTACGTTTTATTTAAAAAATTTAGGTGATGAAATAAATATAGATGTTACTCTTAATAGTTATTCTGAAATACCTCAACTTATAGTAGGAATCTTATTCATTCTATTCTCGATCGTCGGAATGGTAGTAACAACCATCGTTTCTATCTTGATGAGAAAGAGGGAATTTGGTATAAAAATAGTTTTTGGCGAAAGTAAATTTGGAATGTTTATTCAAATTGTTATAGAAAACATTATTGTAGCAATAGCTGGCTTAGGAATGTCAATAGCTTACTTTTCATGGAGATATGGTAATCTGCTGCAAATGTCAAAGGATTTTAAAGCAGTATCCGCATTAGACTTTAAATTGGACATGCCTATATTACTTTTAGTATTTCTTTTCTTATTACTGATCATCATTGTATCAAATGTAATTGTCTTCTTATTTATTAGAAAGCTCGAACCGAAAACATTAATAGGAGGAATGGAATAATGAGTTTGATTGTGCTAAAAGATATTAAAAAGGTGTATAGTAACAAGAATCATAAAACATTTGCGTTAAACGGTATAAACTTAACGATAAATAAGGGCGAAATGATAGCGATAATGGGTCGATCAGGCTCAGGGAAAAGTACCCTATTAAATGTTATCGGGTTAATTGATATGCCAAATGAGGGTGAATATACGTTAAATGAAAAAACATTAACTGAAATTAGAGCAAATAAAGTTCATAAAACAAGAAATGAAATGATCGGATTTATTTTTCAATATTTTGCATTGTTAAAAGAACATACTGTACTGGATAATGTAGTGCTACCACTCACATATAGAAAGTTAAAGCAACGGGAAAGAGAAAATAAGGCGAAGTTCTATTTAGAAAAAGTAGGATTAAAAGAACATATGTATAAAACACCCGACGAGCTATCAGGTGGACAACAGCAGCGTGTCGCAATTGCAAGAGCGTTAGTGGGCGAACCAGAATTAATATTGGCAGATGAACCGACCGGAAATTTAGATAGAAAAACAGGAGAAGAAATTATGAACCTACTGTTACAACTGAATGAGGAAGGACGAACAATTATTATTGTAACGCATGATATGGAAGTGGCGAATCAGTGTAATAGAATCATTGAGTTAGTTGATGGGAAAGTTGTGCGGAGTTAACAATTAAACTAAGATACATCAAAAAATTGTTTTTTATTTAAGAATCCATGTTGATTTATTTTTCAAAATGGATTCTATTTTTGTTTCTAGAATTAAAGTAAAATAACAAATCCCCCGTAACTTTTTATGATAGCAATTCGTTTAACAAAAGAAAAGATTTTTGTGGAGCAGCTTATCGGTGGCGGAAATGGTGACTTGTTTGGTTATTCCATTTTGAATGGAATGGTACAAAGAGATGATATATATGTATGGAATCATGAAAATGATAGTAGAACGTGGGTTGCGCTTTCTTTAAAAACTTTCATGGAGTGGTGGGAGAGTGGGAAGATAACAATTTAAATATAGTATCAAGAAAAAGCGCCTTGTTATTAAAGAAACAAGGCGCTTTTTCGTGTGTACTGTTATTGTAATAGATGCATATGTATAATTGATGGAAAAAGATTCGGAAAATTAAAAACTATTGAATGAACTAGAAAAATTTAGTAATCTTATTTATACGATACATACATAATAGTTTTATAGCGATTTTTAAATGAAGTATAGGAGGCAATCGTTGTGGATCTTACGTTCAAAGTTGAGGAAACATGTTTTAATTACCGAGTCGGAGCCATTTGTAAACACGGTAATAAAATCCTTATATTGCAAGGTGAAGGTGAAGATTTTTGGTACGTACCAGGCGGTAGAGTGAAAATGCTAGAAAATAGTGAAGACGCGTTAAAACGAGAACTTGCGGAAGAATTAGCTGTTTCTATTAAAGTAAAGAGATTACTATGGTCAGTAGAAAATTTCTTCACACTTTCTGAGCGAAAGTTTCATGAGATTAGTTTTTATTACGAAGTAGAATTGCATGAATTACCCGCGAATGGAGCGAATCAATATATTTTGGAAGAAGAGGGTAGAACATATTTGTTTAAGTGGGTGTCGGTAGAAGAGTTACATGCATATAACTTACAACCAGCATTTATAAAAGAAAAAGTAAAGGATATAGTAGCTCACACAGAACATATTGTATTACAAAAGTAAATGTATTCGGAGGGGAAAACGGTGAAGAGGACTAAAAAAAAGATACATATAAATGACAAAGTAATTTATTACACACATATCGAAAAAGGTTCTAGTACGGTTTGCTTTATGTTTTCAGGTTCAGGATACAATTATGATAAGCCGTTATTTTATTACGCGACGATGCTTATGCTTGAACATAAAATAGATGTTGTACATATTCATTATTCTTACGACGAACAATTAATGAATAAACCAATAGAAGAAGTAACGAAAGTAATGATGGGGGATATTCATCCTATAATGAATGAAGTATTAAAAGGTGAGCAATACAACGAGACGATGTTTTTAGGAAAATCACTCGGAACAATTCCAATTGCAAATGATTTAATGAAGAGAGAAGATTTTTTACAGTCAAAAATGATAGTACTTACACCTTTACTAAATTTTGAATCTATTTTCGAATCTATTTTACAAAGTAATCACGAAGGACTTTTAGTTATTGGGGATAAAGATCATCATTATAATGCAAATAAAATTGATCAGTTATATAAAACGAATTTAACGATCGATGTTGTCAAAAATGCAAATCATTCTGTGAATGTTGGAGAATTTGAAACAGAGAATTCAATTTTAGCTTTATCAAGAGTGATAGAAAAGCTTGAAGAATTGTTAGAGAACGGGGGAATCTAAAGGATTTCTCAACGTAATAGAAGAAGGTTACGATTATATATCGTAACCTTCTTCTATTACAAATTGTTTTTTACCAAGTATCAGCATGACTATACTGAATAACCGGTGTATTTGACTTTGAATCTTTCACATTTTCTGATTGTGCAGAGAATGTGAATCCAAAAGATAAGATAGCTGAAAGAGATAACCCCATTAAAATTCCAGTAAATTTTTTCATTATTTTAACGCTCCCTTTTCAAAAGTTTTTTCTTTCGTTTGATGACTCAAATAAAAATATTCGCTTGCTTTAGAGTGATTGTCTTCCGCATGGAATGCAAGTGCTAATTTTTCAGTATATTCTTGAGTGTAATTAAACAATTGCTCGTTATTGAAGAACATAATAGCATTAATAATACATTCTTCGAGAACTTTTGCAGGACTTCCTTTTACTATGAGGTCTAAAATTGTGAAATGATACAAGTATTCTTGATTATCTATGTTTTTACAAATAGTTAATCCACGAGTAATTAGTTCTTCAGCAACATACAATTCTCCTAGTTTAAAGTGTTCTCTTGCTTTAAGAAAAATTGCTTTGAAATGATTTGGAAGTTTGTTCGTAACATCAGTTAATTGACGTATAGCTAATTCAGATAAATTTTGACTTGCATATAGGAATCCTAAATTATTACGCACTCTTAAAAGAAGGGTTTCTTCATGTTGTTTATTGTAAATATTTATTGCAGAATTAAAGCTTTCTTCAGCTTGTGGAAATTGTTTTATATCAATACACGCTGCACCAAATATATTGTCGCATCCGGCTACATTATTTTCGTGCCCGACATGTTTAGAAAAAATCTCTTTTGCTTTACTTACATATTGAATAGCTAATAGTGGCTGATATGTATGTAAATAGAAGTTAGCAAAATGGTAGTTAAATTCTGCTTTCTCTAGTTCATCTGATGATGAATTTATATAATTTTCCGCTTTTTCGTAATGCTCTTTTGCTACATTGTTATTTGAGAGAATTGTAGAATGAATGGCTTTGAAAAAGTGATAATAGTAAGATAGTGTTCTTTCTGTTTCAGTATATATTGTTTCAATCTTGTCAAAACTATTTGGAGCGATGCTTAAGTTATTATGTAAAACCTTAAAGCGAAAATCAAGAAGATAATAATAGAGTAGTAAATTTCGATCCTTTTCAATTGTGTCAATTATTTCTTCAATTTCATGTTTAATCTTGGTAGCTGTCGATATGTGTTGAGCGCGTATTTCATGGTACCAAGTATGTAAAAGATGAGTGACTTGTTCGTATCCCTGTAGCTGGATGCTCATTTCAAACCCCTTCTTTCATTTATATTTTATATACCAATTATTGTAATAAATATGTTAACGAAAATAAATTGTAAATATGGAAATTCAAAATTTCTCAAATTAAATCAGAAAATTCAGTTATTTATTAAGCTATTTCTAATAGTAAAACACGCTGAGGAGAACCCAGCGTGTTTTACTTAATAAGCCCTCAACACATGAAGCAAATAATCTTTCCGATTCAGCGGATTATAATCAACACGTTTTCGAGTAGGGAAGGGAGGTCTCAGCTTTGTGAAACCAGCTGGCTTCGTTGTAAATATGCCTTCTCCTTCTGTAAATGAATGGAGCATGCGTTTAAAATTCTCTGTTTTTGCAACAGGTAATGATCCTGTTAACTGATAAGAATCATTATTGAATATAGGCTCTGCAAAAGTTGCTGAAATAGAAGCGAGCTTATACATTGCGGTACTAATTGCCTGCTCCGGTACAGTTAATTCAAACGCATTAACTGGTTCATATACATATGTTTCAGCTTTCTTTAAAGCATCCATTAAAACGAGTGGCGTTAAGTTTCTAAAGTCACTAGCTGTTGTAACAGGACTAGCATAACCTGTATGGGTTAACGTAACGATAATATCCGTAACTTCCCATCCGTACAAACCTTGTTTTAACGTTTGAAATACAGTATCTTCAATCGCTTTATGAAAGGCTAAAGGTAGTGAGCCAAGTTCAACGCCTAATTTATATGTTATGCCAGAATTCAGTTCACCACGTTCAACTTTGAATCCAACTGTTGCGTAAAATGGATTTGTTTTTTCACCTATTATTTCAACGGAAATCCCAATGCCAATTGGCTTCTCAATACATACAACTCGCGTATTTGAAAAAGTAACTTGCAAATTATATTTCTCAAAAAGAGTTGTTTCAATTACTTCTTTTTGTACTTGACCGAAAAGGCGAATATATAGTTCATTATGAACATCATCTTTCCACACTTTAATGAGTGGATCTTCTTCACATAGTTCTATAAGTGCAGCGTATAAATCATGAATTCGTTCTTTAGGTACTGCATCGATGGCAGCTTCCATTTGTGGTTCGGCAAAGTGAATATCTTTTATATAATCAGTCCGTGCACCGATAATATCACCAATTTTAATATTACTTAGTCCCCACACTTTGCAAAATTCTCCGCTAGGAACGGTAGAAGTTTGAACGGCATCTCCATTATGAAACATGCACATTTTTTTAATCTTTTCCTTATGTGGTAGAGACTGATCGCGCTGTATATCAACATGTTTTCTAACGTGTAAGTTACCAGAAAAAACTCTTACATATGCAATCTTTTCTCCAGAAGGTTCACGTTCAATTTTAAAAACAATACCGGACAATTCTTCATCTTGAGACAGATTATTAGCTGGAAGTAAGGCTGAAATATTTTCAAGTAGTTCAGATACTCCTATACCCGTCATTGCGGAACCGAAGAAAATCGGATACACATTTGCTTGCGCTATTTGTTTAATGAGTTCTTCTCTTAACATTGTGTCCGTTACGATTTCGTTATTTACATATGACTCAAGTAACGATTCATTATATGGTGCTAATCGTTCTATACAATCATCATATGATTTATATTCAATAATACGAGCTTCCTTTGTTCCTTCGTTTAGGACAGAGTAAAAGGGGAATGCTTCATTTGAAAGAATCGTTTTTATTTGCTTTACAACTTTTTTACTATTTGCACCACGACGATCAATTTTATTTACAAATAAAATAGTCGGTATGTTTAGTTTCTGTAACGTTCGCATTAAAATCTTCGTTTGTGCTTGCACACCTTCAACGGCAGAAATAACTAAGATTGCACTGTCTAAAACGCGGAATGATCGCTCCACTTCAGCAATAAAATCAGCGTGTCCCGGTGTATCGATGACATTTACTTTTAAGTCATCAATAAAGAAAGAAACGACGGATGCTTTAATCGTAATTCCGCGCTGCCTTTCTAATTCCATTGAGTCTGTTTGCGTACTTCCGCCATCAACTCGGCCAATTTCTTTAATCACATTCGTTTCATAAAGAATACGTTCAGTCAAACTCGTCTTGCCAGCGTCTACATGCGCGACAATCCCTATATTTATTGTTGTCATATATCAATATCCTCATTTCATTTTCCATTTTCATTTCCTCATTTCTATTTGTGTATTGCCGCATTACAATCACACTCCAGTCATTTAAATTATTACTATTATAATGTAATTTACATTTTTTGTAACGCTACAAAGCGCCTTAATTTGGAAAAAATAAAATGAAAACAAAATGCTTGCATTCTTAATCGATATAGATTATATTAATTGACGTATCAACTATTGATATATCAAACGTTTTTGAATTGGATGTAAAGGAGGGGTAATTTGACAAGTTCATGCTCAAAAGAAGCGATTATTTTATATAAATTACACTTTCTAAACAAGGAAGTAAGTTCGAAGTTTGAAGGGTGTACGGGTATGAGCCAATCTCGTTTAGAGCTTATACTTCAGTTATATGAAGTAGGTGAAATTAGTCAAAAAGCACTTCAGCAAGAAGTGAATATTGATAATGCGGCGATAACGAGGCATTTAAAGCAGCTTGAGGCCAATGAAATGATTGTAAGACGTAAAAATCCAGATGATAACAGAATTACGTTAGTTTCTCTAACTGAAGAGGGACGAAATAAAATCCAGGCGTTTCAAGAGGAAAAAGAACGTTTTGCAGCATCTGCATTTAAAGGATTAAGTGAGGAAGAACGCGATAATCTTTTAAATATGTTAAATCACATTCAAGAAAATATAAAAGAACTTTAAAAAAGGGAGAATACAACTATGACTAACTCAGTAAAAACAAATGACTTTAACGAAATTTTAACAGGACGTCGTTCCATTCGTAAATACGACTCATCAGTGAAAATTAGCAAAGAAGAAATGACAGAAATTCTTACAGAAGCAACACTTGCACCATCATCAGTAAACATGCAACCATGGAGATTCCTTGTGATTGAAAGTGACGAAGCAAAAGCAACACTTGCACCACTTGCGAAGTTCAATCAATCACAAGTAGAAACATCTTCAGCAATGATCGCTTTATTTGGTGATTTAAACAACTTTGATAATGCAGAAGAAATTTACGGAACAGCAGTAGAGCGCGGTTTCATGCCAGCTGAAGTAAAAGAAGATCAAATGAAAAAACTTTCAGCTTACTTCTCAATGGTTACACCAGAAGTAATGAAAGATACTGTACTTATTGACGGCGGTCTTGTAGCAATGCAATTTATGCTAGCAGCTCGTGCTCACGGTTATGACACTTGTCCAATTGGTGGATTTGAAAAAGACCAAATTGCTGAAGCGTTTGGATTAGATAAAGAACGTTACGTACCAGTTATGTTAATTTCAATCGGAAAAGCTGCTGACAGTGGTTACCAATCAGTACGTCTTCCAGTTGAAAAAGTTGCTGAGTGGAAGTAATTTTAAAAGAAATAAGTGAGATATGAGAGGGGAAACACCATGATTATTATTCACGCAACATTTCAAGTAGATCCAGCGAAACAACAAACATTTTTAGAAGAGATTCGTCCGCTGATTCATAGTTCAAGAGAAGAAAGTGGAAATATTTCTTATGACTTGTATAAGGACATAGAAAAAGAAAATGTGTATACGATGGTTGAAGTGTGGAAAGATGAAGCAGCAGTTGCGAGTCATAATACGAGTGAACACTTCACATCTTTCGTTAGCAAAGTAAAACAGTTTTTAACTGCTCCTCTTGATATAAAAGCTTATAATGGAGAGTTAGTAAAATAATGAGAAAGATGACTTTAGCTTATAGTGCTAAGGTCATCTTTTTTATTTTGACAGGAATATATTTACTTTTATCGTAATGTGTTATAATTCGGAAAATGATAATTCTTAATTTTCGGAACAAGAGAAAGTGGGGGGATAAATAGATGAACACATTAAAGAAAATCACTAATAATATTTCGAAAGTTATTATAGGAAAAGATGAATCCATAGAACTTGCAGCCATTGCTCTAATAGCAAAAGGACATATTTTATTAGAAGATGTACCGGGGACAGGAAAAACAACACTAGCGAAAAGTTTGGCTAAAAGCGTGGACGCAAAATTTCAAAGAATACAATTTACAGCGGATACTTTGCCCGGAGATGTTATTGGTCTCGAATATTTTAATGTGAAGGAATCGGATTTTAAAACGAGGCTAGGTCCTATTTTTGCAAATATAGTATTGGTGGATGAAATTAATCGGGCTGTACCGAGAACACAATCTTCGTTATTAGAAGTGATGGAAGAGCGTACTGTTACAATTGCGAAACAGACGCATTCCTTACCAGAACCTTTTTTAGTTATAGCTACGCAAAATCCACTCGAATCAGCCGGTACATTTCCGTTACCAGATGCTCAGTTAGACCGGTTTTTACTCACAATACGCCAAGGTTATCCTACGAGAGAAGCTGAAAAGGAAATGATGAATCGGTTTCAAATGAATGATCCGTTAGAAACGTTACATTCTATTATTTCAAGTGAAGAAATTATTACGATGCAAAAGCGTGCAAGAGAAGTGTTAGTAGGGAATGATGTGCAAGATTATCTTCTTGAAATTATTGAAGCAACTCGTAAGCATGAGCTAATTGAAATTGGTGTAAGCCCGCGGGGAACGTTGGCATTTATGAGAGCGATTCAAACACGGGCAATATTAAATGAAAGAGATTACTGTACGCCAGATGATATAAAACAACTTGCTGCTTCCATATGCACTCATCGTTTAACGTTAACGATTGAGGGGGAGATGAAAACGACGAAAGAACAAATCATGAAAGAAATTCTTCATACGATTGATGTGCCAGTGGAGAATGTACGATGAATCAACAGCTTGTGTATACACCTTTAGCGGAGCCTTTCGTAATGGGAGTTATGTCAGTTGTAGCAGTTATTTTATGTATATTTTCAAGTAATCTACTGTTTTTATCTCTCGTATTTTTGTATGTAATTTTAATAGGTGCTATGCATGTTTATATACGTAAAGTAT
>NZ_JAKUFF010000014.1:0-80809 GCF_022663305.1 Bacillus cereus group sp. BfR-BA-01408
GTTGCCGCCAGAGCCGTTGCCGCCAGAGCCGTTGCCGCTAGAGTCGTTGCCGCGAGAGCCATTGCCGCCAGAGCCGTTGCCACCAGAGCCATTGTCACCAGAACCGCTACCATCGGAACCGTTGCCACCAGAATCACTATCGTCCTGAGAACCATCGTTTCCTGGTGGCTTATTATTATCTTTTGAGTTACCTTCTGCGAAATGATCGTTATTTTGTACAAGCGCATTTGTTACTGGAGAGAAGTTTTCTGTTGCTGCATTACCGATATTTAAACCACTAAAAAAAGATAAAGAAAGAGTTGATGCTAAAATGAAAATTTTCGTCATTGATTTCCTCCTGAAACATTAATATTCCATCTAAAATACATCTCTTTGTAATATTTCATAGGAAAAAGAGTTTTATGCAAAAAAAACTATATATAGAAAAAGGTGGTATATTTCTAAAGAGAGAAAAGAGTGAGTGTAAATTCTTTATAATAGTAGAGTGGTGGGAATTTCACACCCATTACAGTAGAGGAAGTGACAGCAGATGAAAGAGTATATTGCATTTGATATTGGTGGTACACAAATTAAATATGGAATTGTTTCAGAAACAGGAACAGTACTAAAGCATAAAACAGTTCCAACAGAAATTCATTTGGGCGGGGAACAAATCATTCAAAAACTCATTCTTTTATCAAAAAATTTAATGGGTAAACATACGATTTCGGGAATTGGCATTAGTACTGCGGGAATTGTTGACGTTAATAAAGGGATTGTGACGGGAGGTGCGGATCATATTCCAGGTTATAGTACGATTCCTATTATTAATAGATTGCAAGAGGTATTAAAAGTTCCTGTATCCATTGATAATGATGTGAATTGTGCAGCGTTCGGAGAAAAGTGGAATGGTAGTGCAAGAGAGAAAGAAAACTTTATTATGCTCACCCTTGGAACTGGTATTGGAGGAGCAATTTTTATAGATGGAGAGTTATATAGAGGGCATTTGTTTAGTGCTGGCGAATGGGGAAATATGTTAATAGAAGGAAAGCCGTTTGAAGAGATCGCTTCCATTTCAGGGTTAATTCGTCTTGTGCGAAAATATAAAGATGAAAGTGATTGGAATGGAAAAAAGATTTTCGAACTGTATGATAAAGGTGATAGGGAAGTTACCCAAGCAGTTGAGGTTTTCTTTAAACATTTAGCGATTGGAATTAGTAACCTTGCTTATATTTTTAATCCAGAAGTGATTGTTATAGGTGGAGGAATTACTGATAGGGGAAATGAGTTTTTAAAAGAAGTAAAAGAAGAGGTCAGTAAATACTTAAATAAAGAGATTTATAGTAATTGTGAGATTGAACTTGCGCAAAACGGTAATTGTGCAGGAATGGTTGGTGCTATTTACCACTTCTTACATCATCATAAGTAAATTATATGAATGTTTTCATATAACTGAGAATTTATCCTTTTTATCACTAGGTAAATAATGCTACAATATAAGGGAAGAATACAATATTTTCCGTCTTGGAAAATGCTTTGTAGAAAGGAAGAAACTGCATGCCTATTATTTTAGAAAAAGGTCAAAAGATCGATTTAACGAAAGGACAACCAAAAGTAGCAAAACTACAGGTTGGCTTAGGCTGGGATCCAATTGGGCAATCAGGTGGGTTTCTGTCTTCATTATTTGGAAGTAAACCAAATGTAGATTGTGATGCATCTGTTGTTATGTTAGAAGGAGATCGTTTTGTTAATAAAAACGATTTAGTATACTTCGGAAACAAACTTTCTACTTGTGGTAGTATTATTCATTCAGGAGATAATTTAACAGGTGAAGGCGAAGGTGACGATGAAACAATCTTTGTAGAATTGCATAAAGTCCCAAGTCGTATTAACCGTTTAGTATTCGTTGTAAATATTTATGATTGTGTAAACAGACGTCAAGACTTTGGTATGATTCGTAATGCTTACATTCGTATTCAAAATCCTCATACAGGTGAGGAATTAGCACGTTATAATTTATCAGAAAACTATGCTAGTAAAACAACTTTAATTGCAGGAGAAATGTATCGATACGAAAATGAGTGGAAGTTTTCAGCAGTTGGAGAAGGCACACAAGATAAAAACTTAAGTGAGATTGTATCACGTTATCAATAGGATAAACTAAGGAGGAATTTAAAATGGCATCTATTTCTTTAAAAAAGGGACAAAAGGTAGATTTAACAAAAACAAATCCAGGTTTATCAAAAGTACTTGTAGGGCTTGGCTGGGATACGAATCGTTATGATGGACAAGCTGATTTTGATTTAGATGTTAGTATCTTTTTAGTAGGTGCGAACGGTAAAGTTTCAGGCGCAGAGGATTTCGTTTTCTATAATAACCCAAAAGGCGCGAATGGTGCTGTAGAGCATTTAGGAGATAACAGAACGGGTGAAGGCGAAGGCGATGACGAGGCGATTAAAGTAGATTTGAAAAATGTACCTGCACATATCGAACGTATTTGTTTCACAATCACAATTTACGATGGAGAAGGCCGTAGCCAAAACTTTGGTCAAGTTTCTAACTCATTCGTACGTATTGTAGATGAAGAAAAGAATGCAGAGTTAATTCGTTACGATTTAGGAGAAGATTTCTCCATTGAAACAGCTGTTGTAGTAGGCGAATTATACCGCCATGCAGGTGATTGGAAGTTCAATGCAATCGGAAGTGGATTCCAAGGTGGATTAGCGTCTCTATGTAATAACTTTGGTTTAGATGTAGAGTAATAGATTAATATATCCATCGATGAAATGCATGTTTACTGATGGATATATTTTTTTAGATAAAAATATAGAGGTGAATATAAATGGCTATTCAGTTACAAAAAGGACAGAAAATCGATTTAGGTAAAACAAGCCCTGGCTTAACAAAAGCAGTAATTGGTCTTGGGTGGGATATTAAGTCTTATGATGGTGGAGCTGATTTCGATTTAGATGCATCTGCCTTTTTATTAGATATGAACGGAAAATGTACGAAGGAAACTGATTTTATTTTCTATAATAATTTACAGTCTCCTTGTGGATCAGTTTTACATACAGGTGATAACCGAACGGGTGAAGGTGAAGGCGACGATGAGCAACTTGTTGTAGATTTGAAGAAAGTTCCAGCAGATGTGCACAAAATTGCTATTACAGTTACGATTTATGATGCGGAAGGTCGTAGTCAAAACTTTGGACAAGTAGGAAATGCTTTCGTTCGTTTAGCAAATGAAGAAACGAATGAAGAAGTTCTTCGCTTCGATTTAGGGGAAGATTTCTCTATCGAAACAGCAGTTGTCTTTTGTGAATTATATCGTCATAATGGACAGTGGAAGTTTAATGCAGTAGGAAGTGGATTCCAAGGTGGTTTAGGTGCGCTTGTAAGAGCGTATGGCTTGGATGCATAGAAAGGAAACGATATTCGTTTCCTTTTTTTGACCTTTCTATAAATCTAGCAAAGAATAGGGGATATAGGTAAGATGAGTATTTTGCAAGGAATCCTTGATACGTATGCTCAGTTTTTCGACTTGGACATGTGGATTAAAGTGTTGCAAGATCCAGTATCGTGGGGATTAATAGGTACACTTGTTGTACTTGAAGGATTACTATCTGCTGATAACGCACTTGTGTTAGCGGTAATGGTAAAACACCTTCCAGAAGAGAAGCGTAAAAAGGCTTTATTCTATGGACTTATTGGAGCGTATTTATTCCGCTTTATTGCGATTGGAATTGGAATGTTCTTAATTAAATTAGCATGGGTAAAAGTGTTAGGTGCACTTTACTTAGCTTGGCTTTCAATTAAATACTTTATTGATAAAAGAAAAGGTAATGCAGAAGAAGAGGAAGCTCATGGTATGAACCAAAACAGTATTCTCTTCAGAATGTTTGGTGTCTTCTGGGGAACGGTTGCGATGGTCGAATTAATGGATATCGCGTTCTCTGTAGATAGTGTACTTGCTGCATTTGGTGTATCAAATGAAGTTTGGATTCTATTGTTAGGCGGAATGCTCGGTATTTTAATGATGCGTGGTATCGCTGGTGTATTCTTAAAGTTGTTAGAGCGTATCCCAGAACTTGAAACGACAGCATATATTTTAATCTTAATTATTGCAACAAAAATGCTATTGTCTGTTATTCATATTGAAATAAGCCATACATTGTTCTTCGTTATTTTAGTTGTAGCATTTGGAGCAACATTTGTACTTCACTACGTGAAGAATTCTGGACAAGCTAAAGAAGAAGTTGCTGCTACTAAAGAAGACAATAAATAATTGAAATGGGTTTGCTCGTTTTGCGAGCGCCCATTTTTTATAACCAAAAATAGTTTATAATAGAAGAAAGACTTAGAAAAAGTAAATGTTTTTGGAGGTGAACTGTTGTGTTTTCACGTTTTACACTTCAACCATATGCATTAAAAGATGAATCAGATGTAAAGCAATTTGAAACGCTTTTAGAAAAACGTCCACAATATGAGCTGACAGAGAATGAGATGAAATTTAGTTATATAGCATGTCGAATCCTTGGCGTTCCTAATGATGTAGATGAATATTTCAATGAATTATTTGATTATAGTGAAGCGAAAGGAATTGAAGTTTTACACGAACAAAATTTAAATAAAGTGATTGATTCAGAAAAGCTTCGTCACATTCAAGAGGTGTTCGGATTACATCAAGAAGCACCAAATGGTCTAACAGTAAATAGGCTAGTGGCACACTTATCTGGGAAACAACTTTTACCGAAAGTAGACAATCCGGATTTACAGCATTATATACATACAACATTTATTTCTGTATTGAAATTATATGAGAAACAACATAATCAATCTCTAAAGACAGAAGGCTTCCGTCGTTTCTTAATCGACATGATTAAATTAAGCGAAAATTACGTAGCGAAGTGGTTCTCTACGATTAACTATAAGAAACAAATGCCACGTATCGTTTGGTACGGTGATGCACAGGAAAGCCGTATATATTTCTTATACTTTCTTATTATGCTCGGCTGCGATGTACTTTATTATCACCCAGAAGGAAAAGATGGATTTGAGAATGTTGATGAGGAAGGAAGAAGTTTTATTGTGTCTCATCCAAGTCGCATTTCTCTTGAGCCATTTCCAGATCGCCGCCGCGAGCGTGTTGCAACAGTGGCATATCAAGCTTCAAAAGAAATTGAACAAGTACTTCACCACGATAATTCACTATTATACAAGCCGTGGCAATTCCGTTCATATACACCTGTAGCACGTACATTAAAAACAACATACGATGAACTATTTTTAATTACGAAAGAAAAGGCGTTTGTACGCCCGACATTCTTTGTTGAAAATAAACACATTTATATTCCATCCCTATTTGCGAAAATATCAGGTGTTTCAAAGAATGATAAAGAGTATTTTCAGCGATTAAAGGCTGTTACATCATTTGATAACAGTTTATTAATTAATACATTTCCGTTTACGAAAGAACAAAAAGCAAATTTCCAATACCATTATCGAGATGCATTAGACCGCGGAGGGAAATTGCATCCAGATTTAATTATGAACAGTCATTGGTGGCCGCATAAACGATTGCCAGAAGGATTACAACATGGTATTGCAGAAGCGATTATCCATACGTGTGAAAGTGAAATGTGTAAACCAATTGCAAAAGAGACGAAACAAGATGTAGCGCTATATGTTTTCGCGCAACTTTCTCAAATACCACCGAATATTTTAGAACAGCTTGAGAAATTTGATTATTCACAAGATGTACCGAAAATTGTTATATTTAATAATGAGAAGAGTGGAGAGTTAACTCGTTCTGATGCTGTTTTATTACTATTTTTAAATCAAATTGGAGTAGATGTATTCCATTTCAATCCAACGGGAAGAAACGATATTGAACCGTATATTGAAGCTGGGGCATTTGATTCACATTGGCTTGAAGAGGTTAATTTCGATCTTGAGTTTCATGGTTCATCAGCCTATAAAAATTTATCACAAACAATAAAAGGACTATTTCGTCCATTTTTATAAGGAAAGGGAGAATACCATATGAATAACCCAGTCGTACTAGATTCGAAAACAGAATTAAATGAGCAAACAGCACAAGATGTTCGCTTGCAACTTAGACAAGATGCGGATGTACAACGTATTTATAATGCGGTAGATATTAAAGATCAATTAGAATTAATTGAACTTGGAAAAGAACCTTCTATGGAAATTTCACGTTTTGCTGATCAAATTTTACATACGATGTCATTATCAAAGATAGAAGATTCTGGTGAATTATTAAAACAGCTTGGTAAAATTATGGACCGATTCGATAGCAAAGACTTTGCGGAAGAGAAAAGTGGTTTCTTCTCACGTATGTTCAAAAAAGCGGATAAAATGATTGAACAAATCTTTAGCAAGTATCAAACGATGGGCCGTGAAATTGATAAAGTGTATGTGGAAATTACGAAGTATCAAGATGAAATGAAAAAATCAATTGGTACGTTAGATGGTTTATATGAGCAAAACTTAAAATATTATTTAGACTTAGAAAAATACGTAGTAGCAGGAGAAATGTTATTAGAGCGTTTAAATACAGAGTTAGTTCCGATGTATGAAGAGCGTGTACGTAATAATGATCAATTAGCAGGTATTGAATTAGAGTCGCTTAAAAACTCTGTTGAAATTTTAGAACAACGTATTGATGATTTAGAAAAAGCGCGTATGGTTGCGTTACTGACAGCACCACAAATTCGAATGATTCAACGTGGTAATAATAAATTAATTGGTAAAATCAATACAGCATTTATTACGACGATTCCTATCTTTAAAAATGGTATCATTCAAGCGGTAAATGCGAAGCGTCAAAAGCTTGTTGCAGATTCCATGGCTGAACTGGATCGCCGTACAAATGAATTACTTAAGAAAAATGCACAAAATATCGCAACGCAAAGTGTGGAAGTAGCGAGATTATCCGGTTCTTCTAGTATTAAGATGGAAACACTTGAGGAAACTTGGAACATTATTTCAAGAGGTATGCAAGAAACACAACAAATTGAAGAGCAAAACAAACGTGAGCGTGAAGAAAGTCGCAAACGTATGGCTACATTAACTGAGAACATTAAAAAAGAATTACAAGGGTAAATGAAAAGGCAATGAGGACTATTCCTCATTGCCTTTTAGTTTTTCTTCGCTAATTTAATGATTTCATTCACAACGAGCGGAATGATACTTAATAAGAGAACAAATCCCCAATCTCGCAGCGTTAATGCATGCACACCGAATATATTTGCAAGGGGCGGAATGGAGATGATACAAACTTGCATAAGAACACCGATAAGAAGGGAGAAGACTAAATATTTATTTGTAAAAATCCCAATTGAAAAAATTGATTTCGTTCTTGAACGCAAGTTAAATGAATGAACGAGCTGAGAAAAACTAAGAACGACAAATGCCATCGTTTGAGCGTGTAATAGAGCATCCTCATCAATTCGCTCTGGGAAAAGAGGGAATAAATTTGTATCTCCAGTATAGAACTTTGCTCCGGCGATAAAGGCTATTAGCGTTAAAAGTCCAATGACAACCCCATTGAAAATAAGGAAAGGAACGCTACCGCTAAATAAGCTTTCTTTCGCATGTCGTGGTTTTTCCTTCATTACATCAGGATCTTCAGGATCCACCCCAAGTGATAATGCAGGCAGCGTATCTGTAATTAAATTTACCCACAAAATGTGAATAGGTCGTAGTGGTGTTGCCCAGCCGAGTAAAATGGCTAAAAATAAAGTGATAATTTCTCCGAAGTTACAAGAGAGTAGGAAGAGAATTGATTTTTTTATGTTACGATAAATGTTTCTACCTTCCTCAACAGCTTTCACGATAGATGAGAAATTATCATCTGTTAATACGACATCCGCTGCCCCTTTTGCAACGTCTGTTCCTGTAATGCCCATCGCTACGCCAACATCTGCTTGTTTTAAAGATGGAGCGTCATTGACGCCATCACCAGTCATAGAAACGATATTGCCTTTTGCACGTAATGCTTTTACGATCTTTACTTTATGTTCTGGAGAGACTCTAGCGAATACATGTAAGTGATCAATTTTGCTTGCTAGTTCTGTATCTGAAATGTTATCTAATTCAGTTCCAATCATAATTTCACATATGTCTTCAGCAATGCCAAGTTCTTTGGCAATGGCGAAGGCGGTATCTTTATGGTCACCAGTAATCATAACTGTGCGAATACCGGCTTTTTTACATTCTGTAATGGAATCTTTTACTTCAGTTCGCGGTGGATCAATCATACCGACAAGACCAATAAAGATGAGGTTTTCTTCGAGATGATCTATATCCACATTGCTTGAATTGTATTGTTTAAATGCGAATGAAAGTACTCTTAAAGCTTCTCGGGACATTGCCCTGGCAGCTTCTAATATTTGATTTTTATCAGCCTCTGTTAGAACTTCGATTTTACCGTTTTTCAATATGTGGGTACACCGAGGTAAGAGCTTATCGATAGCACCTTTCGTCATGCTATAGTAGCTTTCATCGTATGTATGTACAGTTGACATCATTTTACGATCTGAATCGAAAGGTAGCTCATTAATACGTTCATGTATTTTTTCTAAATAATCTTTTTGCATATTAAAAGTGCTTCCGGCAACGAGAAGAGCAATTTCAGTCGGGTCTCCCGTTTGTGATTCATTGTTGTAAGACGCATCGTTACATAGCACCATATTTTCTAACAATAGACGTTGCACATCATTATTTACATTTAAATTTTCTAATTGATCGTATGTGTTATCACTATAAAAGTGAGTAACGGTCATTTTATTTTGTGTTAACGTACCTGTTTTATCTGAACAAATAATTGTGACAGAACCGAGAGCTTCGACAGCTGGTAGTTTCCGAATGATAACATTTTGTTTAATCATACGCTGCACACCAATTGCAAGAACGATGGAAACGATAGCTGGCAAACCTTCTGGAATAGCTGCAACGGCTAAACTAATAGCAGTCATAAACATTTCTAGTGTATCTCGTCTTTGTAAAAAGCCGATGAGAAACATAACGATACAAATCGCTACAGCAACAAAGCCTAAATACTTTCCGACTTGTGCTAAGCTTTTTTGAAGTGGTGTCATATCATCGTCTGCTTCATGCAACAGGGTAGCAATCTTACCAATTTGTGAGTTCATTCCAGTTTCAACAGCAACACCGACGCCTCTTCCGTATGTTACAAGGGTAGACATGAAGGCCATGTTTTTTTGATCACCGAGTGGTACTTGTTCATCACTTTGCATGGAAGGGTGGTAGATTGCATCTTTATCAACAGGGACAGATTCACCAGTTAGAGCAGATTCTTCAACTTTTAAATTTGCGGTTTCGATAAGGCGTAAATCGCATGGGATATATCGTCCGGCGTCGAGCATAACGATATCACCTGGAACGACGTGCTCAGATGGAATTTCTTTTAGTTCACCATCTCGCTTGACGATAGCTTTAGGTGTCGCCATCTTTTTCAATGCCTCTAAAGCTTGTTCTGCTTTCGATTCTTGGACGACACCGATAACAGCATTTAAAACTACAACGAGTGCAATAATACTTGCATCAGCCCATTCACCTACAAAGGCTGAAATAAGAGCAGCAATAATAAGGACATATACGAGGACGTCATTAATTTGGGCGAAAATACGTTGCCATAAAGTGCGTTTTTGTTTTGTAGCTAATTCATTAGAACCGTATTGCTTTAAACGTTCACTTGCAATTTCTTCTGTTAAACCGTGTTGTTCATTTGTTTCTAAGTCGATTAATGTTTGATCTTTCGTCTTACTGTACCAATTGCTCATAAGTAAGCACCTCCAGTAAAAACAGTTAGCAATGGTAGTGTTGCTATTATTTGTGAGTAGTATGTATGGAGAAAAAATCTAAGGTGAGGTTCTACTTCTATTGTACAATATTTTACAGTTGCTTGAGGGAAAGAGAAGAGTTGTCATGAATTTGTTGGAAATAAAAAAGAGCCTCATAAACGAGGCTTTTTACTTTTTAATTAATGTACCTAATTCTTCTGTAATAGCTTGCATTTCACTAATGCTGAATGTTTCACGTTTCATAACATGCTCATAAATGTCACGTAAGTCTTCGTACATTTCTTCATTAAAGCTAGCAGCTCTCATCGCTCCAGCATTAACCATACGTAATTTTTCTTTAATAGCTTCGACCATATATTCAACGTTTTCTTCTGACTTTACGGATAAATCCACCGAAGTGTCCCCCTTTAAAATAACATAAGGCTATCTTAACATTTTTTATCATTTTCGTTAATGAATCTTTTCAATCCTATTAAATTAGTAGGGATTTCCTTTATATTTAATAATTGGTTGTTTATACTATAAGTATATATAAAGAAATGCACCAAGAAAGGAAGAAACAAAAATATGGTTCAAGTATTGTTTGTTTGTCTTGGGAACATTTGCCGTTCTCCAATGGCAGAAGCGATTTTTCGAGATCTTGTCGTAAAAAAGGGACTCGAAGAGAAAATTGTCATTGATTCTGCAGGAACTGGAGATTGGCATGTTGGCCATCCGCCACATAAAGGAACACAAAAAATTTTAAAAGAAAATGCAGTCACTTTTGAAGGAATTAAAGCAAGGCAAGTAGAAAAAGAAGACTTAACAAAGTTTGATTATATTATTGCCATGGACAACAAGAATATAGCAGATTTAAAAAGTTTAGGTAAAACTGGAGGCTATATTGGTAGGCTGTCCGATTTTGTTCCAGACGGTGGCTGGACAGACGTTCCCGACCCTTACTATACAGGGAATTTCCAAGAAGTATATGACCTTGTAACAGAAGGGTGTGCAAAGCTATTAGCTTTCATTCGAAAAGAACAAGGAATATGAGGAAGCTTAGAAAGAAATACTTTCTAACATAAGAAATGAAAGGGTGAAGGAATATGGCAAAGAAAAATAATATTGCTCGAAACATTGCGATTGGTGTAGCTGCAGGTGTAGCTGTATCTATGTTGAAGAAAGAAAACCGTGAAAAAGTAAAAAATACTGCAGAAAAAGCAAAAACAAAGATGATTGAAATTGGTGAAAATGCAAAGATCAAAGAAAAAGTGCAAACTGTTACAGATAAAGGACGCGAACTTGCTGATTTAAATGTAGTGAAAGCAAAAGTAGCAGAAATTAAAAAATTGACGCCGTCTGTTGTAGAGACGTTAAAAGAAACGAAAGAAATTTTTAGTAAGAAAAAGGTTGAGCCAGCAGAGAAGCCAGAAACGATTGAAATTCAAGCTGTTTCTCCAAAGGTAGATGAGCTGAAGGCAGAAGAAGAGCCGGTAGTTGCTGAAGATGGCGGTATGAAAGAAGCGCGTGAACTATTTATGAAAGACTCCAATGTAGAGGAAAAAAAAACTGAAGCGTACATTGAGTTGAAGCAAGATAAAGAAGAGAAGAAAAGCGTTTAACCATATATGAGAAAAATTTTAGAAAAGGTGAGAAGAAATCGTACTTATTCGTTTGGTAAAGATTTATATGACCGAACGATGCGCGATGATGTAGCGGGCTTGGCAGCACAGCTCGCTTATTTCTTCTTGCTTGCGATTTTTCCTGGGCTTGTTTTCTTAATTACGCTTCTTGGATTCATTGACCTTCAAACAGAAAGTGTGCTCAACTTATTAGAACCGTACGTACCCGAAGATGCAATGTCTTTAATTGAAGTAAACGTTGATAAAGTTGTAAATGAGCAAAATGGTGGTTTATTATCATTTGGTTTATTATCAATGCTATGGTTTGCTTCAAATGGTGTAAATGCGGTGATGAATGCTTTTAACCGTGCGTATGATGTAACGGAAACACGTTCTTTTATTAAAACGAGAGCTTTATCAATTGTGTTTACGTTAGCGATTATTTTTATGATTGTGTTTGCGCTAATTGTTCCAGTGTTTGGACAAGTCATTGGGGCAGCTGTATTTAAAGCAATTGGTTTATCGGATAGCTTTTCTTACGTGTGGAGTATTACGCGTTTAGTAGCGAGTTTCTTCGTGTTATTTGCATTGTTTAGTTTTTTATATACATTTGCACCAGATCGAAAATTAAAAAGAAGAGAAGTCATTTCAGGAGCAACATTTGCTACTGTAGGATGGATTGTGGTATCGTACTCATTTGCTTATTATGTAGATAAGTTTGCGAATTACGCCAATACATATGGTGGTCTCGGTGGTATTATTATTTTAATGTTATGGTTTTACTTAACTGGATGGGTAATTTTACTTGGCGGCGAAATTAATGGTTTACTCCATCATTATAGGACGGGTGACAATAATTCCCGTAATGAAAAGTGAGCTCTTGTTCCATAATAAAAAGGAACAGGGGGGATATTTCATGAGTAATAATAAAAAGAATCACAACAATAAAAATAACAATAAGCAAAAGAGCAGTTCGCATCCAAAGCATAAAACGAGTGGTAGTGCGAACGGTCATAATAGCTACCATTAGAAAAAACGGGTCCTCTATGAGGGACCCGTTTTATTTGTTTCCTTTTAATAATCGTAAGCCATTCAAAATAACAAGAATCGTACTTCCTTCATGCCCGATAACACCGAATGGAAGAGCTAAAAATTGTAAGAAGTTTGAACAAATGAGCATTGCAATTACAGCTAGTGAAAAGATTACGTTTTGCTTTACAATACGGTTCATTCGCTTTGATAAACGGATTGCTTGTGAAAGTCGAGATAACTCGTTCTTCATAAGTACAACGTCTGCCGTTTCTAAAGCTACGTCTGTTCCTTCTCCCATCGCTACACCAATGCTAGCAGTAGCGAGTGCAGGGGCATCATTTATACCATCTCCGACCATTGCTACTGTCCCGTATTTTTCTTTTAGCTTTTTAATCGTTTCAACTTTTGTTTCTGGTAAGCATGATGCGTAATATTCCTTTATATTACTTTCAGAGGCAATAGCTTTTGCTGTTTCTTCATTATCTCCAGTAATCATAATGGCCTCGACACCGATGCTTTGTAATTCGCGAATAGCAGCTATTGTCTCTTGGCGAAGAGTATCTTTTAAAGCGATAAGTCCAAGGATGCCATCCTCATCACTAATATAAACCACAGTTTTACCTTCTTTTTCAAGTGAGGCAGAAATACCATTATGAAATGTCTTTGTTTCTTCACCGATAAAATCAGCTTTACCTATTTTATAAGCTTTGTTTTCGAATATTCCTTTTAGCCCAAAACCAGTTACATCTTCAACGTTTTCTGGTTTTTTTAATGTAATGTCATACGCATGTTTGGCATATTTCACAATAGATTCAGCTAAAGGATGTGTAGAGTGACTTTCAATTGCTGCTGTAATAGAAAGTACTTCTTTTTCTGTCATATTTTCTCGAACATATACATCTGTTACAGTAGGTTTTCCTTCTGTTAATGTTCCTGTTTTATCAAAGGCAATAGCTTTTACTGAAGCGAGACGTTCTAAATGTATGCCACCTTTAAAGAGAATTCCGTTTCTTGCGCCGTTAGAAATAGCAGATAACGTTGCTGGTGTAATGGCAGCAACGAGTGCACAAGGAGATGCGACTACAAGTAAAATCATAGCGCGATAAAACGTTTCATTCCAGCTCCAATCCAGCAAGAAATGAGGGACGAACATCATAAGCGCAACAACGAGTAGTACACCTTTTACATATGTTCCTTCAAACTTTTCGATGAATAGTTGTGATGGTGATTTTTCACTCTGTGCACTTTGAACGAGACGGATAATCTTTTGGAATAATGTTTGATCGCTCGGCTTCGTAATTGTAACTTCGATAGCACCGCGTAAATTTACAGTACCAGCAAATACTTCATCACCATATTTTTTTTCATTTGGAATGGGTTCACCAGTAATCGCTGCCTCATCGATATTTGTTTCACCGCTATGAATTGTACCGTCAGCAGGAACGCGCTCACCTGGTTTAATTAGAATAATGTCGTTAATTTGTAATCGTCCAACAGGAACACGTTCCTCAGTTCCGTTTGAAATACGTAATGCTTCTTCAGGTTGTAGATCAAGAAGCGCTGAAATTTCTTTTTGACTTTTACTTAATGTATAAGATTCCATCGCACCGCTTAGTGCGAAGATAAAGATTAAAATCGCGCCTTCTGCCCAGTAGCCAATGATTGCAGCGCCGATAGCAGCAAAGAGCATAAGCATTTCGACATTTAGCTCTTTCTCCTCAATTGTATCTTCAATACCTTCTTTTGCTTTTGCATATCCACCAACTATATAAGCAAGGATATAGCAAGTAATGCCTACATTCATTACATCGTTCTTTGTGAATAACCAACCAGCTAAAATGAAAATACCAGATGCGATTGCAAATATAAGTTCATAATGTTTCTTTAATGTATCCCATAAAGAGGGATGAGAAATAGACTTTTGTACTTGTAATGTTTTTACTTCTGAGTTCATTACTACTCGCTCCTTCCAAATTCTTATTGAGAAAAAGAATCAAAATCGAAACCCCTATAAAACGACGAAAGCTGCCATCCATAATGGATAGCAGCATTTCTGTTGAAACTGATTTTAATAGTTATTATGTTGTAATTATTCTATAGTATAGCATATGTTTTCGTTAGATGATATATTTTTGTTTGTTTAGAAACTGAAAACTTGTGTTTTCTCAATTCCTTTGGTATATATGAATACTGTTCATAAAAAGATCGGAAAGGAAGACAACAAGTGAAGACAGAGAAATTTTTTACCCATCCGATTGGCGTATTTATTGCTGCAATAGTAGCAACTTTTTTATGGGGAAGCGCATTTCCTTTTATTAAATTAAGTTATGCTGAACTTGGAATTCAGCCACAAGAAGTTGGAGAGCAAATATTATTTGCTGGCTATCGTTTCTTTTTATCTGGGGTTATGCTTTTATTCTTCTTTAAAGCGTTAGGAAAAGATATGAGCTTCAAAAAAGGAACGGGGAAGCAGTTAGTACAAATTGGCTTATTTCAAACATTTCTTCAATATATATGTTTTTATATTGGGATGAGTTATAGCTCTGGTATTGAAGGAGCTATCATTTCAGGAACATCATCATTCTTTCAAATTTTACTCGCGCACTTCTTATATAAAGACGATGCGCTCAATATGAGAAAAATAATTGGAGTCTCTATCGGATTTTGTGGTGTCGTTTTAGTAAATGTACCGAGTGATGGTAGTTTGTCATTCCATTTCGGAATCGGTAGTTTATTACTTCTGAGTGCAGCAATGTTGTACTCGTATGGGAATATATTGGCGAAAGAAGGTAGTAAAACATTAGATGTTGGCTATATGACAGCATACCAAATGATTTTTGGTTCTATCGGGCTATTATGTATAGGGGCTTTGCAAGTTGGAGTTATGCCATTTACATTCAGTGTACATGCAATACTTATGCTGATTTACTTATCTTTCTTATCCGCAGCAGGATTTTGCATTTGGAATACAATTATGAAGTACAACAAGGTTGGAAAAGTATCAATGTATATGTTCTTTATACCTGTATTTGGTGTGTTATTATCGAGCATGATTTTAGGAGAAGCAATTCATTCATTTGTACTATTCGGTTTAGCATGTGTAGCCGCGGGAATTATCGTCGTGAATCGGACGCCAGCTAAGCAAAAAATAGAGCAAGAAAAACAAGTAGCATAGAAAGAGAAGACGATTACAAAAGAAGAACAGTACAGTTCTTCTTTTTTTAAATAGAAAAAGGATAATAGACTAGGTGTAACGAAAAAAGATACAAAAAGCATTTATTGGGGAGAACATGTTATGAATCTACTTTATATGGTATTAATTGGACAAATCATTCTTTTTTTAATTGGTGCAATGTACGCAATAGGGCAGACGAAAAAAACAAGAAATAACATGCCGTTACCTTTAGCGGTGCGTCTTATTCTTAGTTTTTCGTTAACAGCAAGTGCAATTTGGATATGGTTACAAGATCCATCAGTAGATTATAGTACGTGGGTTGCACTAGGTATGACGTTATCAACTGTAGGGGATTTATTTATGGCAGGTTTAATTCCAATTGGTCACAGGCTAATTGGAGGGATGATTACTTTCGCGCTTGCGCATTGTTTTTATGTAAAAGCATTTTTGCAAACAGGCATTTCATGGAATGGTTTTTGGATTGGTTTACTTGTATACGGACTCTTTCTCATTATAGGATGGTTCTTCTTTATTCGAAATGAGAAACAGGATAAATTGTTTACGATAGGAGCGCTAATTTACGGATTGTGGGTTGGAGGCATGGCTTGCTTTGCGTTCGCCTTATACTATGAGAATACAGGAATATGGTGGATACCAGCTTTTGGTGGCTTACTATTTGTCATTTCTGATTTTATTATTGGCGTGACAGATATTGGAGGACGCAAATTAAAGTATGAACCACTTTGGATTTGGTTTACATATGTAGCGGCTCAAATGTGTATTGTATATGTGGGAATATAAAAAGATACTCTTCGAATAGTGGATAGACTATTTGAAGAGTATCTTTTTTGTTACTATGCTACAATGTTTTTTTGTTGTAGAGCAGAAAGGCTGTATTCATCTGCTGCTTTATAACCTTGGGATAATAAATCATTGATGTAAAGCTTGTTGTAAATAAAGCAGAAGACTAAGTTAGAGAATCCGAATGTAAACATACTAGCGACTAAAATAATTAAAAACCATTTCCAGTCTCCACGGAATATAGCAGGGAAGAAACCAAAGAAAAATACAGTCCAACTAAAACCAATTTTTGCTTGTTTAATTTGACCGGTATTTTCATTTTTAAGCATAACTTTCATAGAAAAAGTCCTCCTAAGTAACTAAAAATATAATGATAAATGCAAGATATAGTATATCAAAATAATACATTATTGAATATTATTATTTATATTTTTGTAATATTAGAATTGTATAATTCAGAATTTTGTGGAAAATAGACGGTTGAAGTCTTTATAATAAAAGTAAAAAGACGATGAGATGGTGGAATGATGCAAAAGAAAAAACGTTTGCGTGAATTCTTTGGAACAATTGCAATTGCTTGTTTGCTCGTGTTTTTGGTGAAAATTTTCGTGTTTTTTCCTACGACTGTAAAAGGGGCGTCTATGAAGCCAACGTTACAAGATGGGGATAAGGTGATTGTGAATAAGTTGGCAAAGCAATTTGAAAGTTATGGGAGAGAAGATATTATTGTTGTAAAGACAGATAATTTTTATGTGAAAAGGGTTATTGGTTTGCCTGGCGATGTTATTGAGGTGAGAAATGATCAATTATATGTGAATCATGAAGTGATAGAGGAAGCGTATTTGTATAGTAATAAAAAACAAGCTGAAAAAAAACTTATGAATTTAACGGAGGACTTTGGACCGATTACAGTTCCTAAAAATAAGATTTTTGTTATGGGAGATAATCGCTTAATAAGCAGAGATAGTAGAAATGGTTTAGGACTCATTGATAAAGCGGATGTATTAGGAGAATTAGCGGCAATTTATTATCCATTCGAACATATGAAAATAATGAATTAAAGTAAAAAACCAAGCAAATTTCAGTTTGCTTGGTTTTTATCCCGCTTTAATGGGCAGTAAGACCCCCCTCAAAATTCAGCGAAAGCAAGGAAGTTAGGTGGGGGATCAACTGCCCATAAAAGTCCGATTGGTTCAACTAATAATCAGTGGGGGATGAAGCTCCCCCACTGATTAAAGTTTCACTTTATGTTAAATCGTAGGAGACTCATTAAATTCATAGACGTCTTCATTGTTTTTGTTCGTACTTAAAACGAATTTGTGCTGCAATAGTTGCAGTTTAAAGAATGCTAACGGATCGTGATAAGTTTCTGGATTGCTTCTTAACGTTGCTAATGTTTGCTCGTCTTCCTGTATTTCAAGTTGAGCGGCTTCTACATTTTGTTTCAATATGCTAAGTGGATCTTTAAAGAACATCATGATATCTCGTTCTAATGCGCCTTCAAATACTTCAAATTGAAGGAAGAATTGTTTTGAGATTGTTTGAGCAATTTCCGTATAATCTTCCGTTTCAATGTATTGTTTATATTTGTTTGCAAGCATAGATTGATTTTTTTGCATGTTACCAAACAGTTTTCCTGCACTCTTTAAGAAAAATTGTGTTGGTGTAAAGCGTAATAAAATATTGATGTTCGATACTGTAATTCTATTTGTCATACGTACAACATCTCGATGCCAATCATCTAGTAATTTGAAATCGCAAGGAAGTTTCATACGTTCTTCTTTATATAATTTATTAAACGTTTCACTCATTTCATCTAAATAAGATTGAGCCTGAATAAATTCATTATGTGCTGTTTCAATCCACTCTTGAATAAACCCAGTAAATTTAGGAAGAAGTACCTGTTGTACATGTTTTTGAATTCGTTCGTTCATCGCAGTATTTAATTCTTCATGAACTAATTTGAAATCACTATCTTCTTGAACAAGGTCAGAGCAGCTCTGTAATAATTCAGGAATTTGAGAATGGATATCTCGTGTGATTTCTTCTTTTGTTAAAAGATAAGATTCTGTAATAGAACGAATTTTATCTTTTTCAAGAGCAGTAAGATTGTTAATAAATCCGTTTAGTTTTACTGAGATATGTTTATTCCAACGTACTGATTTGACTAATGTATTTTCTAATTCCACACGTTCATTTACAAGGTATGCGATTGTCTTTTGAGTAAACCATATTAGTTTTTCGATACGTTCTTGTTCTATATCTCGTTCTGCTAGATTAGAAAGAATAGACTCTGTCACGTCCCCAAGTTGCTGGCTCCCCTCTTGTGAAGGAGAGTATGGGAAGAACTGCGCATTTGGGAAATGGACTTTCATCTTACTCATTAGTTTTTCATTCGTATCCGCACTATTTGTGTGTAATACGAAATGAATTTGTAAGTTTGGTACTTGTTCACGTAAATAAAGTAATATATCAAGTTCTTCACCATGTAACGATGAAGCAGAATTTAATACGTAAATAAGGCTATCTGCGGCTTGTAAGTATTCAAAATATGAGCTGTTTTTATCCACTTGTCCTTGAACAGATGGTGTAACAAGAAATGCAAATTTATTCTTTCTCAAAAATCTACTTGGTAATTTAATTTCTATACATTTGTTCTCAAGTTCTGATTGTTCAGGTGTAGCCATTATTTGATGGAATTCATCAAAGTTCGGTATATTGTGCACATCTAACGCAGTGAATTCTGTTATTTCAGTTTGGCTATCATCTTTAAATAGAATAGGAGTTGTTATAGTTTCAGTTAAGATGTTTTCTCCTAATATTGAATTGACGAATGATAATTTATCATGGTCACTAGTTCCCGCAATTAGTAATTTTGTAACATTTAAATCACATAGTTCATGAACGAGTAACGTAAATTGATGACTTAAATCTACATCATTTTTTTCAGCCCATACAGCAATTGTTTCGAATAAATGAGAAACAGTTTCCATATTTATATTTGTTTCAGCTGTTGAATTAGAGAGTAGGGCTCCCGCACTTTTTACGAGTAATGACTCTAAAGTTGTAGGTGAAACTTCATTCCACGCTAACACTGCAGCAGAGACGAATAGGGCGTCTTTTGCTCTCGTTAAACTAAACCAATTTGTTAATAAGTCAGGTACAAGTCCTTGCATTTCATGCATGAAATGTTCACCAGTAATTAATTCAAAGTACGTATCTTGATAGCGTTCAACAATTTCATGCCAATCGTCATTGTTGTCTGTCTCAATATGTAAGAATAAATGATTGATTGTTTGAATCCAAGGTAGATGTGATTTTTCATTTTGATAGCTGTTCCAAAGAGCGATAACAAGTTCCTTAAATTGGACTTGATCAATTGCATATAAAGCTTTTAAAGATTCATAGAAATATTCTGGTTTGATTTGTTTCGTAAATCCTTGATTCACATAATTAATTAAAGTATCGAACCAATGTAATGATTTTGTTCGAATTCCTTCTTGAACGGCAAGTTCGATGGCGTTATTCCAATCTTCTTGTTTTTCATAGAACGAGCGAGCAATTGAAGTAATATTTGGATAGTCAGGTTGAAATGCAACAGCTTCACTAATCGTCTTAAATGCTAGACCTAAACGATCTTGTTCGATATAAAGAGAAAGAAGTTGTAAGGAAACTTCCATTGTAAGAGTTGTATCTTCCGTTTGGATAGATTGATACATTTCTTCTGCTTTTGGTAAGAATCCTAGTTCAAAATAAGCATCTGCAATATTTTTGGTTGCCCAAAGTGCAAGCTCATTATTTACTTTCTCCCATTTAAATATCGCTGCTTCAAAGTCTTTATTTTGGTAATACAATTCACCTTGAGCAAAGCGAATATTAGAAATGTTGGAGAATTCATTTGTAGATTCATTTATATATGCTTCACCGAGTACTTCTGATACTGGAGTAGAAGTTTCTTCTGTTAAAAATGTTTTATAGTAAACCTTTTGGATAAATTGATTTTCAATGGTCATGTTCGTTCCCCCTGTATAATTTAGAAAAATGATGTTGTATGTAAAGGGTGCATGTTCTTTTAATAGGTAGAAGTTGCATTATATCGACCAAACTATGTTTTTGCTAGGTATATCATTTTTCCTGAGAGTTAAACCGTTGCGAAAAGTAACTTTCCTTTATTGTAACAAAAAAACAAGCATATGAATTTTTATTTTTTAATCCCGGTATTTGTGGATAGTAAGATTAGCCCTTCAAGAAGAGATAGATATAAGGGAAGAAGGCGGGAGTCTAGCACATGATTGATGTGCACTAAGAATGAGCGAGGTCACTGATTAATAGTTCAATTTCTTCCTACTAAAGGAATGGATAGAAGTAGAGTTCATTATAAAAACAATGTATAGTGAATATGTATACCATGTTTGTCTGAAAGATAGAAAGGGCACAATATGGAATAACGATCGTGTATAGGATGTGTCTTCCGAATGGAACAACATATTGGCGAGTTAATCGCACATTATGGGTATTTTGGAATTATTATAGCTTTGGCCGGTGGGATTGTTGGATTACCGATACCAGACGAGTTTTTATTGACTTTCGTTGGTTATAACGTTTCAAAAGGCGTTATGTCAGGAGCTGCTGCGTTTTTAAGTGGGATGGCTGGTGCGATGTTAGGCATTACATTAAGCTACATATTAGGTTTAAAACTTGGACTCCCTGTTTTAAAAAAATATGGACCGAAAATTAGAATTAAAGAACATCACATTGAAAAAACACATATTTTATTTGAAAAATATGGCCCATTTCTTTTAATAGTTGGTTATTTTATCCCAGGAGTACGTCATTTAACAGCGTATTTTGCTGGGATGTCGAATTTAACACTTTGGCGTTTTTGTTTGTACGCTTACGGTGGTGCGTTTATTTGGATAAGTGTTTTTATTGGACTTGGCTGGAAGTTAGGAGAGAAGTGGCGTTTTGTTGAGTATAGTTTGCATCATTATGGAATATGGATTTTATCCATTTCAGTAGTTGTTACATGTGTCGTATGGTTTTACATAAAGAAAAAGAAAAACCGCGAGTAGCGGTTTTTTTAGCTGAAAGCAATAAATAGTACACCAGCTGTAATAAAGACAACACCAATACCAGTCATAAAGTTTAATTTTTCGCCGAGTATAATCATAGCGAGAATGATAGAAAATACGACGCTTAATTTATCGACAGGAGCTACTTGTGAAACTTTTCCTGTTTTAAGTGCAAGAAAATAAAATAGCCATGACGAAGCACCTGCAACTCCACTTAATGTGATAAAAAGCAGTGCTTTTTTATTTAGAAGTACGTCGCCAATATTTTGAAATTTACCTTGTATAATAATAACGCCTACCATAAATAATGCCATGATAATAGAACGAACTGTCGTAGCAACATTGGCATCGATTCCATCTAAACCAATCTTACCGAAAATAGATACAAGGGCAGCAGCAATTGCTGATAATAGTGCGAATAAGAGCCATGAACTCATAGTAAAATTCCTCCAATCTTACATTATTATACATGAAAATCATTCTCACGTATAAAGTGAATGGGGTTTTACCGCCTCGCAAAGAGCTGGATAGATAAAGAAATAATCCCCACCTTATATTTTTCATAAGGTGGGGATTATTATACTACTCTGCAATTTCTTCATATAAAAAGTACGTTACATTATAAATATGTTCTACTTCATCATCTGTCATAAACAATAATTCGTCACGCTCAATCCCTTTTTTCTTTTCGATAAACTCAATCATGTTTTTACGTTCTTCTCTTTTCATCAATTTTATTTCTCCTCTCAATCTGTTTTAATACAGTTTATTTAAGTTAATGCTATTATATAACAGAATCTTTAGAAAGTTCCACCTATTTTATTGTTTTTTTCAGAAGAACTTTTCGACAAAACAAGCCCACCTAAAGGGGGGCTTGTTTCACTTTATAGTCGTAAAAACTCGGGCTCCGTCGTACCGGCACCATCGATGTAATAAATTGTATCGGGGTTGATTTTAATTAGTACATAATTAGGGTCTTCAGGACCGAGTAACCAACGCTTTAAGCTATTATTCCAAAACTTGTTTTTTAATGTGGAGTCTTCCTCGATGGAGGCTAAGCCTTCCACTTCGATATAATCTTCATCTAATTTTTTTCCTTCACGACCAAGTAGTACATGTACATTTGGATTGTTTTCAATATCTGTTATCTTTTTTGATTGTCGATCTGTTGCAACATATAGTACAAAATCTTCGTGGAAAAACATCATAAAGGCGCTATGAGGTTTCTCATTTCGTACTGTAGATAATACACCGGTACGTTGACCTTGAATAATAGTTGCGATTTTTTCTTTTAAGTGCATAATTTTAACCCCTTTTCATAATTTATAATTCTGTCTGTTTCAACAAGATAATTTAAATATCTTTCATACTGTTTTCTTCAATCCGATTTTTTAAACGCAATTGTGATGAAATCGGACAAGTTAGGAGAAGAATAATAATAATATCGAGGAGAAATACATACGATGGAAGGATGAAAAGCATGTTTAATAAAATATTTCTTATAGTAGCGCTTATAGGTGTACCACTGTCTGTACTTGGGAAAACACTTCATTGGCCTCAAACAATTATGTTCGCTGTGTATTGTATTACGATTATCGCATTAGCGGGTTTTATGGGGAGAGCGACAGAAAGTTTGGCAATTGTATCTGGTCCTAGAATAGGTGGATTATTAAATGCTACTTTCGGTAACGCTGTTGAACTAATCATTTCAATTTTTGCACTTCAGGCAGGATTAATTGAGGTAGTGTTAGCTTCTTTAACGGGTTCTGTACTTGGAAATTTATTATTAGTAGGAGGGCTATCCTTCTTTGTGGGAGGGCTTAAATATAAAAGACAAAGTTTTAATGTGTATGATGCAAGGCATAATTCGGCTTTATTAATCTTTGCTGTAGTAGTAGCATTTGTTATTCCAGAGATTTTTTCAATGAAGATGGACGCTGGAAAGACGTATCAGTTAAGTATAGGTGTCTCGATTATTATGATTATTATGTACCTTGCTGCATTGCTATTTAAGTTAGTTACGCACCGTGGTGTATATCAGCATAAAAGTGATGAAGTCGCTCATGAGGAAGAACCAGAGTGGTCGAAAGGGAAAGCATTACTCATTTTAGCGATAGCAACAATTGCGGTAGCGTATGTGTCAGAGGCGCTCGTGCATACATTTGAGACAGTTGCAAAATCATTTGGTTGGTCAGAACTATTTATAGGGGTTATTATCGTCGCAATTGTCGGGAATGCAGCGGAACATGCATCTGCAATTATTATGGCGTATAAAAATAAGGTAAACATTGCAGTTGAGATTGCAATAGGTTCTACATTACAAATTGCCATGTTTGTTGCTCCTGTATTAGTACTGCTTTCTATGTTCTTCACGCAAAGGATGCCTTTAGTATTTACGATACCAGAACTTGTTTCTATGATTACAGCTGTTTTCTTAACGATTGCGATTTCAAATGATGGAGATACAAATTGGTTTGAAGGTGGTACTTTATTAGCAGCGTATGTCATTATGGGAATTGGTTTTTATTTATTATGAAAAATAGGCATAACAATTGTGCCCAGAGAAAACAATAAACAAAGTAGTATATATACCTTTACATAGGAAGGAGCCAGACAGGTGAAACGAGTATACAGCATATGTCTTTCAACTATGGTCTCGTTTATTCTATTATTTCCTAACATGAGTTTTGCAAAGACAACGGTAGAAACAAAAATGCCTTCATCTGTTTTAAATATTTCTAAAGACAATACGTTTCCGAATGATGCGCAAGATTTACCGCGTTTGCAGCCGAGTAAGTTTGCTCAAGAACTATTGAAAACAGCGAATATTAAAATCGAAAACCCAGACTTAATTCGAATGTTTAATGAAACGACAATTTCGAATGCGCCGCTTGCGGTAGGGTACCGAGCGAAGATTTATTTAGGTCAATGGGCTTTGCATTATGAATCGGTTGATACATCAATCAATTGGGAATATAAACAAGTAAATCGCAATGTGTATGATAATCGAGGAGGAGATCGCCTATATCCGCTACGCTATAAGCAAGAAACGCAAAAGACGGTTGAAGGCGATTTAACAGCAGATATGAAAGATGCTGCAGATGTGAAGAAAATGATGCTTCTCAAAGCACTTGAAAAGGTACAATTGCCGCTTTCATTTAAAACGACTATTGGTTATGGCACAGGACATGAACGTGTGTATAACATTAGTCCGAGTCAACTTGGATATTTATATGCTTATACACCAGCAGTAAATGAAAAAGGGAAAGTAACATTTGGAGAAGTATACCTTGTATTAAAGGGAAATCAAAAAAGGCTCGTTGTAAAAAATATTACTTCTCAAGGAATTGGAGCGGCTATTCCAATTCATGATCATTTGTATTTTAAATTCATTTCTTCTTCTCACTCGCAATAACATAAAAAAACGTCAGCTTATAAGCTGACGTTTTTTTATAATGTAATATTTGCTGTTTTTGATAAGAAATCTTCTGTCGGATAGTAGCTGTTTTTTACAAGAACATTCGGTCCAAGACACTTTACTGCAGGACAGTGACAGCTTAATGATTTTGCTGTTTTTGAAGCGCTCCATTTTTCATACGCTTCTTGTAACGTATTTGTTTGTATGTTTCCTAGAAGTGGAACATCACCAAAGTCCGTTACAATAATATTTCCATCGAAAATATTTACATTTAAACGAGAACGGCCATCCGGATCATTACGAACTGTGACATTTTTGCTCTTTTGTAATTTTTTAAATGTGGCAATGTCGCGCTCGTCATCGCTACAAGCATAGAAAGGTAAAGTTCCAAATAACATCCATACATTTTCATCGCGAATTTCTAGTAAATGCTCAATTGCATCACGAATTTCAGCTTTTGTTAAAATCTCTAGATTACTCGCAAAGTCACTTGGATACATTGGGTGAACCTCATGACGTTTACATCCCATTTCGTCAACGATTTGACGATGAATATGTTCAATGTGTGGTAGAGTTCGTTTATTCAGCATCGTTTCAGCAGATACAAGTACACCTGCATCTGATAGAGCTTTACTATTTGTAATCATTCGTTCAAATAACTTTGCACGTTGTTCATACGTAGGTTTACGCTCCATCATTGCAAATCCACCTTCAACGAAATCATCAATTGTTCCCCAGTTATGAGAAATGTGCAGTACGTCTAAATAAGGAATAATTTGCTCGTAACGTGCTAAATCTATAGTTAAGTTTGAGTTGATTTGAGTGCGAACGCCTCGTTCATGGGCATATTTTAAGAGTGGTGTTACATAGTTGTCGACGGATTTTTTTGAAAGCATAGGTTCTCCGCCAGTAATACTTAAAGAACGTAAATGAGGAATCTCATCTAATCGTTTTAATAAAAGATCCATCGGAAGCGGATTCGGGTCTTTCGGCTGTAACGTGTAACCAACAGCGCAATGCTCACAGCGCATATTGCATAACGTCGTCGTTGTAAACTCAACATTTGTTAATAGTAGTTTGCCGTACTCTTCAAGGTCCATATACGCTTCCCATGGATCGTAAGAAGGAGTAATCGGCTTCATTTTTTGTGATATCGTCATATGAAATACTCCTTTGACTATTGAAATAACAATTTGTCCATTCTCTATAATAGAAGAATATGTACTTTTTATAAAGTGAAACTTTTTAGAGGAAAAAGAGAGAGGGCTTACATTATAGTGAATAACCGTGACAAAATTGATGAAATTACATACCCATTGTAATCATTTTTGCGGTATAATAAAAGCAACTCGAATTAAAAGGAGAGTGCCTTCATGGGAAAAGCAATTCAAGATAAAGATACACAATTAGTATATTTAAAGGAACGTTTAAATATGTTCATTGAAGTAATTGATACAATTGAACCTGAAGAAGTAGAATTAGAAGATGTAGATCGTCTTCTTGCAATGTTAGATGAATTAGAATTAAAATGTGAGCAATTTAAAAAAGACGAATAATATATTAAAAAGGCTGCCAATTCCAATTTGGTAGCCTTTTTCTGTGTGGATAATAGAAGGACGATAGAAAAAGAGGTATAATCAAGTTGTGAAAAATTTCATTTATGCTTGAATAGCGTGAAACAAATAAAAAGTGAAAGAGCATAACAATGAAATTTTCAGCTCATAACGTTTTGGTAGCGTTCACAATTGAGGGGGAAGTAACAATGGAAAAGCTTCAAGAAAGCATGTATCAACTAATTGTTGAAACGTCAACGAACTTACCGAAAGATGTTCGTCGTGCGATTCAACAAGCGAAAGAGCGAGAAAATGCAGGGACTCGTTCTGCGATGGCACTTGGCACAATTACAAATAATATTAAAATGGCTGATGATAACATCTCGCCAATTTGCCAAGATACAGGGATGCCAACGTTTAAAATTTATACACCAGTTGGTGTGAACCAATTAAAGTTGAAGGAAGCCATCTATAATGCGCTTGAGCGGGCGACAAAAGATGGTAAACTTCGTCCAAATTCTGTTGATTCTCTTTTTGGAGACAATAGTGGAAATAATTTAGGACCAGGTACACCGGTAATTAAGTTTGAACAATGGGAAAAAGATTATATTGATGCACGTTTAATCCTAAAGGGTGGTGGCTGTGAGAATAAAAATATTCAGTATAGCTTACCATGCGAACTAGAAGGACTTGGACGAGCTGGCCGTGATTTAGAAGGGATTCGTAAATGCCTTCTTCATGCAGTATATCAAGCGCAAGGTCAAGGATGTAGTGCAGGTGTAATTGGTGTTGGTATCGGGGGAGACCGCACATCAGGTTACGAATTAGCAAAAAATCAATTATTCCGTACATTAGATGATGTTAATCCAATCCCAGAATTACAACAACTTGAAGAGTACGTATTAGAAAATGCGAATAAGCTTGGCATTGGTACGATGGGATTTGGTGGAGAAACAACTTTACTTGGTTGTAAAATTGGCGTATATAACCGTCTGCCAGCTAGTTTCTACGTATCTGTGGCGTATAATTGCTGGGCATATCGCCGCCTTGGCGTAACAATCCATCCTGAAACAGGTGAAATTATGGATTGGTTATATCAAGAAGGTGAAGATACACTGGAGCAAGAAGTACAAGAAAAAACAGAGCAACGTGAAATTGTATTACAAGCACCAATTACAGAAGAGCAAATTCGTGAACTTCGCGTTGGTGATGTTGTAACAATTAATGGCATGATGTATACAGGTCGTGACGCAATTCATAAGCATTTAATGGATAACGATTGTCCAGTAGATTTAAATGGGCAAATTATTTACCACTGTGGTCCAGTTGTTGTGAAAGATGAAAATGACAATTGGCAAATTAAAGCGGCAGGTCCAACGACAAGTATTCGTGAAGAACCGTACCAAGGTGACATTATGAAGAAATTCGGTATTAGAGCTGTCATTGGAAAAGGCGGTATGGGTGCGAAAACATTAGCAGCTTTAGAAGAACACGGCGGTGTATATTTAAACGCAATTGGTGGTGCAGCGCAATATTATGCTGAATGTATTAAAGAAGTGAAAGATGTTGATTTCTTACAATTTGGTATTCCAGAGGCAATGTGGCATTTACGTATCGATGGATTTAAAGCAGTTGTAACAATGGATTCCCACGGTAATAGCTTACATGCAGATGTTGATAAAACATCACTTGAAAAATTAGCTAGCTTTAAAGAGCCAGTATTTAAGTAAACAAAAATGCATCTCGAATCATTCGAGATGCATTTTTTTGGTATATATAGAAAAACATGTTCAGCATGAAAGAATGCGTAGCAACAGAAACTACAAGTACGATTATATATGGAAAGGAGACTATTTATGAAACATAAATGGTTATATATCGGTCTCATTTTTTCAATTATGATGGCACTTGTTCCAGTTTCGGCATTAGCTTATACAAATACTCCACATAACTGGGGAATCCCGCGCCCTAAAAATGAAACAGTACCAGATGCAGGAAAGTTATATACAGATTTACTACAAAAAAATGGCGGTTTTTATTTAGGGGATACGAAGAAAAAAGATATTTATTTAACATTTGATAATGGTTATGAGAATGGATACACAGGGAAAATCTTAGACGTATTAAAAGAGAAAAAAGTACCAGCAACTTTCTTTGTAACGGGGCATTACATTAAAACACAAAAAGATTTATTGTTAAGAATGAAGAATGAAGGACACATTATTGGAAACCATTCTTGGAGCCATCCTGATTTCACAGCGGTAAACGATGAGAAACTTCGTGAAGAATTAACGAGTGTAACGGAAGAAATTAAAAAAGTAACTGGGCAAAAAGAAGTGAAATATGTACGTCCCCCGCGCGGCGTATTTAGTGAAAGAACGTTAGCCCTTACGAAAGAAATGGGCTACTATAATGTATTTTGGTCACTTGCATTTTTGGATTGGAAAGTAGATCAACAAAGAGGATGGCAATATGCGCATAATAATGTTATGACGATGATTCATCCAGGATCTATTTTATTACTTCATGCCATATCAAAAGATAATGCAGAAGCACTTGCAAAAATCATTGATGATTTGCGCGAGAAAGGGTATCATTTTAAAAGTCTAGATGACTTAGTAAAAAGCAATCAACCGTAAGCATGTATGCTTGCGGTTTTCTCATGCTATAATGATGTGTAAAAAGGATGGGGAAACGTATGTGGAGCGAACATGTTACGTTAGAGTATCCGTATCATTTTGAAGAAGTATTAAAACGTTTATCTTTTGATCCTCTTAACGTCATTCAATTAGATGAGAAAGTTATTTATGTCCCGCTTTGTATAGACGAGGAACAGATTGTTGTTCGTCTGCAAGGGATTGGTACTGTTCAAAATCCACAGTTTTGGATTTCTAGTCAGACAGGAGATTCAGAGAAAGTCATGAAACGAATGAGGGCCATTTTTCATTGGAATGAACCGTTTCAAGATATACAAAATCATTTTTTAAACACATCATTACGTCCACTATTTGAAACATATGCTTATACTCCAATTATTTTAGAATTTGATTATTTTGCTTGTCTTCTTCGCTGTATCATTCATCAACAAATAAATTTGAAATTTGCTACTGTGTTAACAGAACAGTTTGTGAAACGATATGGAACAGAGAAGAACGGTGTATTCTTTTTCCCCACTCCAGAAATAGTAGCAAATATTTCAATAGAGGAATTGAGAGAGCAGAAGTTTAGTCAGCGAAAAGCTGAATATATGGTAGGATTAGCAAAGTGTATTATAGGTGGTAAGTTAGATTTAACTAGAATAGAAAACGAAACAGAAGAAGGAGTTGCAGCACAATTGTTACCAATTAGGGGGATTGGTGCATGGACAGTGCAAAACTTTTTAATGTTTGGGCTTGGACGGAAAAATATGTTTCCGAAAGCAGACATTGGGATTCAGCGTGCAGTACAAGGTGTATTTCAATTAGATGATAAACCTGATGATGCATTTTTAGAAAACGTAAAACAAGAGTGTGAACCATACTGCAGTTATGCAGCGTTATATTTATGGAAAAGTATAGAGTAGAGGTGTAATAATGATACAAAAGCAACATGAGAGTAAGTTGGAAGTTGGTCAAACGTTTCCTGTGACAATTAAACGTCTTGGGATTAACGGAGAAGGCGTTGGTTATTTTAAGAGACAAGTTGTCTTCATTCCAGGGGCATTACCAGGAGAAGAAGTTGTTGCTGAAACGACGAAAATTCAGCGTGGCTTCGCTGAAGCGAAAGTGAAAAAGGTTCGTAAAGCTTCACCACATCGCGTGAAAGCGCCATGTCCGGTATATGAAGAGTGCGGCGGTTGCCAATTGCAACATTTAGACTATAAAGAACAATTAAATCAAAAGCGTGATATCGTTGTACAAGCATTCCAGAAGTATATGAACAACGGTTTGGAAGAGAAAATTCGTCCGACGCTAGGCATGGAAAATCCATGGCATTATCGTAATAAGAGTCAACTACAAGTGGGGCGTAAAGACGAAAAGGTTATTACAGGACTGTATAAACAAAATTCACATCAGTTAATTGATATTGCTCATTGTATGATTCAACAGAAAGCAACGAATGAAGCGACAAAAGTTGTAAGACGTATTTTAGAAAAATTAAATGTTTCTATTTACAATGAGAAAAAACAAAAAGGTTTAGTACGTACAATTGTGACACGTACTGCAGTTCAAACAGGGGAAGTACAAGTTACACTTATTACAACAAAAGAAGAGTTGCCAAATAAAGAACAATTTATTGCAGAAGTACAAAAACAGATGCCAGCTGTTAAATCAATTATGCAAAATGTAAACTGGCGTAAAACATCTGTTATTTTTGGTGATAAAACATTTAAATTAGCTGGAAAAGAAGTAATTCAAGAAACACTTGGTGATTTATCATTTGAATTATCAGCACGTGCATTCTTCCAGTTGAATCCAGAACAAACGGTTGTTTTATATAATGAAGCGAAAAAAGCCGCTGCCTTAACTGGAAATGAGAAAATTGTAGATGCGTATTGTGGCGTTGGTACAATTGGACTTTGGCTTGCAAATGATGCGGCGGAAGTACGTGGTATGGATGTAATTCCAGAAGCAATTGCAGATGCAAGAAAAAATGCGAAGCGTCACGGATTTACAAATACGAAATATGAAGCAGGTAAAGCTGAACAATGGTTACCGAAATGGGTAAAAGAAGGATGGCGTCCAGATGTAATTGTTGTCGATCCACCTCGTACAGGTTGCGATGATAAATTACTGGAAACAATTTTAAAAGTGAAGCCGAAACAAGTTGTTTACGTATCTTGTAACCCTTCTTCATTAGCACGTGATGTACAAGCGTTAATGAAGAGCTATGAAGTGGAATATGTACAACCAGTTGATATGTTCCCGCATACAGCTCATGTAGAAAATGTAGTGAAGCTTGTTAGAAAGTAAAGTTTATTAATATTCCCTCATGGTATGAGGGAATATTTTCTATGAAGGAGAATATTATGCACAATTATAAATTAACGATTCAGTACGACGGTGCACGTTTTAAAGGATGGCAGCGTCTCGGTAATAACGATAATACGATTCAAGGAAAAATCGAAAGTGTCATTTCTGAAATGGTCGGAAAAGAAACTGAAATTATCGGTTGTAGTAGAACAGACGCTGGTGTGCATGCTTTGAATCAAGTTGCTAACTTTCAAAGTGATGAGAAGTTAGTGGAACATAAAGTAAAAAAATATTTAAATCAATATTTACCTAATGATATTAGTATTACGAATGTAGAAGAAGTACATGATCGATTCCATGCCCGTTACAATTCTAAAGCAAAAACATACCTTTATAAAATTTGGAATGAAGAGCACACGAACCCATTTATGCGTAAATACAGCATGCATGTGAATAAAAAATTAAATGTGAAAAGCATGAAAGAAGCCGCGAAACATTTAGTTGGTTCACATGACTTTACTGCTTTTTCAAATGCAAAATCAAAGAAAAAGTCTATGGTGCGAGAAGTATATACACTTGAAGTGATGGAAGAAGCAGGATTTGTACAAATTAGAGTAAGTGGTAACGGATTCCTTCATAACATGGTCCGAAAAATTGTTGGAGCATTAATTGAAGTTGGGTTAGGACAATTAGATGCAGAGGCGATTCCACAGATTTTAGAGGCGAAACAACGTAATCAGATTAATTGCCTTGCTGAGGCGAGTGGTTTGTATTTGGAGAATGTTGAGTTTTAATAGTAATAAAAAAATCGAGCTGTGTAGGCTCGATTTTTTATGTTTTGGCGTTAAGAAGATTTTTCTTTCTTCATACGTATCTTCAAATTCCAAAAAGCAGCAAGCATAATAGCTGCAAAAGAGCCGCTAATTGTTGCTAATAGTTTTGCATAAGGATAGGCGTTTATATCAACTAGTAACATCATACATACAATGGTAGGGAAGAAGGCTAAGTATTGTAATAACTTTAATTTGTTATCATTACTCATATATATCGTTCCTTTCTAGTATGTTATATGTTTATTGTAGCATATTTTACCAAATGTTTATTTGTACTTGGAAAAAATTTAATGCGGTCTTAGTAGGAAATAAAAGTTAGGCTAGTAATCAGTGGAAGATGGACAAAATCTCCACTGATTAACGTCTTATTTTATATGTGTAAATGCAATTTTTTAATTCGATATTGTAAGTTTTGCCTACTTAATCCTAAAAACTTTGCAGCTTGTGAAATATTACCGTGATACTCTTTCAAAATTTGAGTGATGTAGTTCTTTTCCATTGCTTCTATTGTGTGCTTTAACGTTTTTGGCGCATCAGTATCGTTATTAGTTAGGAGAGGTTGCATATTGAATTCTTTTTTTATTCGTTCGCGAAAGCGAGTGGGAAGGTGAAACGCTGTAATGATATTTTCATCTTCAACTAAATTCATTGAACCTTCAATGACATGTTCCAATTCTCGTACGTTTCCAGGCCAATCATATGCATATAAGAATTCTCTTACATGTATATCTACATCTGTTACGCCGAGTCCAAATTGAATGTTGTACTTTTCGATAAAGTGCTGAACAAGAGCTGGAATATCTTCTTTTCGTTCACGTAAAGGCGGGAGACATAAAGTAACGACGCTTAATCTGTAATATAAGTCTTCCCGCAATCGATTGTGTGTAATAGCTTCAAGAGGGTCTTCATTAATAGTTGCTATAATACGAACATCAATTTCTTTTTCTTGTGTGCCTCCGATTCTTCGTATTGTTTTTTCTTGTATAGCTCGCAGCAACTTCGCTTGAAGTGCTGGACTTAACGAATTGATCTCATCTAATAACAAAGTTCCTCCGTTTGCTTCTTCAAATAAACCGGCTTTATCGATAGCTCCTGTAAATGCACCGCGGTTCGTACCAAATAATAAGCTTTCCATGAGTGTATCAGGTATAGCGGCACAGTTTTGCGAAATAAATGGTTTGCCCGAACGTTGACTTTCATTATGGATACTTTGTGCAAATAGTTCTTTTCCAGTTCCTGTTTCTCCTACGAGAAGTATGGAGGATGATGTGCGAATTACCCTTTTTCCTTCCGCAATGGTGGATTGAATGGCTTCAGAATCACCAATTATGTGATCAAAGGTAAATTTAGTGTTTTGTTTTCGGGAAGAGTCCATTTTTATTGTTTGCTTTAAGTGATTCATCTCTTTTGAAATTTCAATAGCGCCTTTAATTTTCCCGTTTTCTATTATTGGGAAAGTATCGTTAATCGTCGTAATTTCTTGCCCTTTATTGTTAAAATAAGTTTGTTTTATATTTTTGTTTGTTTTTCCTAATTTTAATGCTTCTATAAGAGTACTATTTTTATTTTCTTCAAATGCGAATACTTCTAAAGGACTTTTATATAGCACATCTGAGCGCTCCATTGATTCAATTTCCATCATTTTACGGTTATAGATAATCGTTTTACCTTCCTCATTAATAATATGAATCCCGATATCGAGTTCATTGAGCAAAGTTTCATATAGCATATTCATTTCAATGATCTGTTTCAAATTAATTTCTTCTGTACGCATAGATTATCTTCTCCTCATTTCACCCTATGAAGACTGACTTTTTATAATTTTATTAAAATTCTTATAAAATCGCAAAATTTTTTTGCGATTTTCCTTTTAAAACTTCTTACACGGTAGAAAAAATTTGCGGTTATGAAGATTTTTTTGTGAGGAACCCTCATTTTAAATAGGAATTTAAGATTGGTACGCATTTTGCATAAAGAATAGTTGAAATCTCTAAAGGAGGGATATGCAACGTTTCAGTACCAATTAATAAGAAGGAGGAGTGTATAAAGTGAAGACGGTTATAGAAGGCGTGTATAGTCCTTGTTACGGGAAAGTTGAGAAGTTATTTGTTACGGAAAATTCTTACGTATACGAATGGGAGAAATTAGCGTTAATTGAAACAATAGATAAACAGAAAGTAGAAATTAAGGTAGGAATCAGTGGGTATATCGAGTCATTAGAAGTAGTAGAAGGACAAGCTATCGCTAATAAAAAGTTATTAATAACAGTGAGGGATGATCTTTTAATAACAGGTAGTGATTAATACTATGTATTTTGCTCTTTTCAATAATTATTTTTCGTATAAACAATTTTAAAAACGCTTACATGAAATGGGTTTCCAAAGGGAAAAGGGGGGGGATTTGTATGATGGATCAAAACCAAGGATTAAAAAGGGAATTGAAAAGCAGACACATATTTATGATTGCACTTGGAGGAGTTATTGGTACCGGACTTTTTTTAGGATCGGGGTATACAATTCATGAAGCTGGGCCTGGAGGAGCGATTGTAGCTTATCTTGTTGGAGGATTTGTTATGTATTTAACGATGCTCTGTCTCGGAGAATTAGCTGTTGCGATGCCTGACGCAGGATCTTATCAAACGTATGCTACGAAGCATATTTCCCCTGCAGCGGGTTATGTAGTCGGATGGATGTCGTGGCTAAACTGGTCGGCTACAATAGGTATTGAACTCATTGCAGTTAGTATTTTAATGAAACGATGGTTTCCTGATGTACCGTCTTGGATTTGGTGCGTAGTGTTTGCGGTACTACTTTTTGCTATTAACGCGTTATCTTCAAGAAGTTTTGCAGAAGTTGAATTTTGGTTTGCAAGTATTAAAGTCATTACAATCATTGCATTTATTATTTTGGGCGGGGCAGCAATGTTTGGTTTTCTAGATATGAAAGGAAATGAGCCAGCACCAATGTTTTCTAGCTTTACTGATTATGGTGGGTTGTTTCCAAATGGATTATCCGCTATTTTAATTACGATGATTGCTGTTAATTTTTCCTTCCAAGGAACAGAGCTAGTTGGTATTGCAGCTGGAGAGAGTGAAAATCCAGAAAAAACAATCCCGAAGGCAATTAATAATACAGTTTGGCGTATACTTGTGTTCTTTGTATTATCTATTTTCATTCTTGCAGGATTATTCCCATGGCAACAAGCAGGAGTGATAGAAAGTCCATTCGTAGTTGTATTTGATAAAATTGGTATTCCTTATGCAGCTGATATTATCAATTTCGTTATTATTACAGCGGTTCTATCCGTTGCGAATTCAGGGCTATATGCAACTTCTCGTATGCTATGGTCTATGTCTAATCAAGGAATGATTAGTCCAATTTTTGGTAAGTTATCTAAAAATGGTGTTCCTATTTATGCGTTGATTGTAAGTACGATTGTAGGTTGTCTTTCATTACTATCAGGTATTTATGCGGAAGATACAGTTTATTTATGGCTACTTTCTATTGCCGGGTTCGGAGCGATATTAGTTTGGGCATCTATTGCTCTATCTAACTTATTAGCTAGAAGGTCATATGTTAAGCAGGGCGGGGATGTGAAGGACTTGAAATTTAAAACACCACTGTATCCATTCGTTCCACTGCTTGCGTTAGTATTAAATATAACAGTAATTGTTGCTATGGCCTTTATTCCAGAACAAAGAATGGCATTGTATTGTGGTATTCCCTTTATGATTGTTTGTTTACTGTTTTACCGTGCGACAAGAAATAAGGGGAGTAACTTAGAGCATATTGAAAAGACAAAGACAACAGAAATAGAGAGTTTATAATAGTGATTAATTTGGAGACTGTAAAATTGTAAACAGTCTCTTTTTTTGTGAAAATAAAGCTGGGAACATACTACGTATGCAAAGGGGAAGTAGCGATGAATGAAGAAGTTGCACAGCTATTAGAACAGATTGATCTACGAAAAAATGAGTTACTAGAGCTTACAAAAACATTAATTCGTTTTGAAACACCAGCACCGCCGGCGAGAAATACAAATGAGGCGCAACAATTTGTTGCACAGTTTCTAAGAAAACGAAATTTTAGTGTTGATAAATGGGATGTATATCCGAATGACCCGAACGTTGTTGGGGTGAAAAAAGGGATAGAAAGTGACACACATAAAAGTCTTATTATTAATGGGCATATGGATGTAGCGGAAATATCAGCAGATGAGGCGTGGGAAACGAGTCCGTTTGAGCCATTTATAAAAGATGGTTGGTTAGTTGGACGTGGTGCGGCAGATATGAAAGGGGGATTAGCTGGAGCATTATTTGCTATTCAGCTTTTACAAGAAGCAGGCATTGAATTGCCCGGAGATTTAATCTTTCAATCCGTAATCGGAGAAGAAGTTGGAGAGGCAGGTACGCTTCAATGTTGCAAAAGGGGTTATGATGCTGATTTTGCAGTCGTAGTGGATACGAGTGATTTACATATGCAAGGACAGGGGGGCGTAATTACTGGATGGATTACTGTGAAAAGCCCCCAAACGTTTCATGATGCAACACGCAGACAAATGATTCATGCTGGAGGACGTTTATTCGGAGCGAGTGCGATTGAAAAAATGATGAAAATTGTACAAAGTTTACAAGAATTAGAGCGTCATTGGGCAGTCATGAAAACATATGAAGGCTATCCATCTGGAACAACAACAATTAATCCAGCTGTCATTGAGGGCGGAAGGCATGCAGCGTTTATTGCGGATGAGTGCCGGTTATGGATAACAGTACACTTTTATCCGAATGAAACACATGAACAAATAATAAAAGAAATTGAAGAGTATATTGGGAAAGTAGCAGCTGCCGATCCATGGTTAAGTGAAAATCCACCACAATTTAAGTGGGGCGGAGAATCAATGATTGTGGATCGTGGTGAAATTTTCCCTTCTTTAGAAATAGATAGTGAACATGCAGCTGTAAAAACGCTTAGCTCAGTACATGAATCAATTTTATCTAAAAATGCAATTTTAGATATGTCTGCAACGGTAACGGATGGTGGTTGGTTTAGTGAATTTCATATTCCAGCTGTTATTTACGGACCAGGTACATTAGAAGAGGCTCATTCAATAAATGAGAAAGTTGAAGTGGAACAATTAATCGAATTTACAAAAGTAATAACAGCATTTATATATGAATGGTGTCATACGAAAAAATAGATTAGTATGTTGAAATCGTACAGGTATGTATACTTGTACGATTTTTTAGTGAACTATTTCAGAGTTGAATAGAAACAACTGAAATAGTTCTTTATTTTCTATGTCTTTCGTTTTAGTTCGATTAATTTCTCTTTTGCTAATTCAACAGCAATTGCATCATCTAAATAGCCAATTGGAAAGAGATAGTCAGGAATAATATCTGTCGATAAAATGAAATACAGTAATGCCCCTCCAAGAACTGCACGCTCTTCTTTTGGAATCGTTTCATTGCAAAATTGTTGATACATATCCGTTAATTGTTCAATGAAAGGACCAGCACTATCAATTTGTTCTAGCTTACTTGCAAAACTGTCATGAATACGTTTTTCTCCTTCTGTTGTTTGAGCATATCGTTCATAATTTTCAAGTTCTTGTTTCACACGGGTTGTTGTGTAGTCGAAATCGAATAAGTTAGAGGATTGCAGCGTTTGCTGAATGGTATCAAGAGATGTGTACATATCCGTCTTTTCTTTATTAATGTGAGGAGAATCAGGATACATTTCATCAAATAACAATTGGGGTGGAACTTGCAAACATTCTGCAAATTTTTGTAGATGTTTTTGTTTTGGCGGTTGTTTACCATTCATAATTCTTGAGATTGTTGCGGGATCAATATTTGTAAGCATTCCGAGTTGGCGCATAGATAAGGCACGTTCTTTTAAAAGTTTTTTTATTAATGTACTAAGCCGCTCATTTGGATTTTCTTTAGGCATAGCGAAGGCACTCCTTTTTGTTGTTGAAAAAATGTTGAGCATTTATTACATGTATATGAAACAGACAGGCACAGTTGCTCAACATTTTCATAAGATGCATGGAAAAGTGAGAAAAAAGGGGTGGCTGTTTATGAGTACGGCAGGTCTATTTTCAATTTTTTTAATTGGGATTGCTTCTAATTTAGATAATGCAGGTGTTGGAATTGCATATGGCATTCGTAAAATTAGAATTTCGTGGTTCAACAATTTTATCATCGCATTTTTTGGGTTTTTATTTACTTTATTAGCTGGCTTTTTTGGGAGTTGGATCGCATTATTTATTTCAGAGTTTACGGCAAATTTGATAGGGGCAATTGTTTTAGGAATAATTGGAGTGTTTATTTTATGTCAGCCTTTCTTGAGTAAAAAAGAGACCGTAGACTCTAAAGATGATAGTGTACTTATGGGGATTTTACGTGATCCGGAAAAAGCAGATTTTGATGGTTCTAAAACAATTAGTTTTTCAGAAGCAATTGTTTTGGGCGTTGCATTATCAATTAATAATATTGCAGGTGGATTTGATGCTGGGGTAACAAATTTAAACCTTTGGCTTACAGCGATTATTTCTGGTGTGTTTAGTTTTATTTGTATAAGTGGTTTTGCGTATGTAGGAAAACGATACTTAGCAGAATACTTAGGGAAATGGGCTACGGTTATTGCGGGAGTGTTATTAATTCTTATTGGGATCGATCAGTTGTTGTAAGGAGAACAAAAAACAACGTTCGAGTATTTCCTTGGAAATATGGCAAAGGATTGCATATATCGACGTACTTTTCTCCATACTAATACGGATTTCTTTTAAAGAAAGGGGGATCCGTATGGGACGCGGAAAAGCATTTGATCATAAGAAAAAAGGGCATGACCATCAACCACCTAAAGGAGCATTCATTCATAAAGATGTAAATGAACATACTTTAGAAGAGGAAGAGCTACCAGTAAATATTGAAACGTATAAAAATAGTTTGAAAAAACATTAAAAGCACCTACATAGGTGCTTTTTTAACGTATATCTTCAATTAATTGTTCCGATTCTTCATGCATACTGTACTCACTTAATACTTGGATACAAAGCCACTTTAATTCTTCAATCGTATGCTCAAATTCTTCAGGAAGCACATGATGAACGTCTTCAAGTCCCATTCCGAAATGAATAAGTTCAAGTACTTGATCATCGATGTTCCGATCCATTAATAGTTCAAGTACTTCTAAATTGAATATGTATCGGTGAGCTTCATCGAGTGAAACAACTTTTAGCTTTAAGCTTTCTACAATACTCAATATAAAAAGAAGAATTGTTTTTTCAAGAACAGGCTGTTTTCCCATTTGAAATATTAGTTTCATCTTTCACACCTCCACATATAGCGCTAGGTTGTACTATACTATTCAGGTTGGGGGAGCAAATATGCATAATATAGAGAAACTTTCAGCACGGTTTTTGTAAGGGGATCGGTAGCTAATAAAATTGAGGGTTTTATGCAAAAAAAATCCTGCTAGTATAGCAGGATGGTTCTGAATTAAAAAATGCTCCAACCTTCTTGAGCAGAAAGAAGTTCAAGGATTTTAAAACCAGCGATGCTATTTCCGTTTGCATCTAAAGCTGGTCCGAAAATACCAATTCCCATTTCTCCTTTTACGCATCCGAAAATGCCACCAGCTACACCACTTTTTGCGGGGATACCAACACGAATCGCAAATTCACCAGACTCGTTATACATACCGCATGTAACCATAAATGTTTTACAAATCTTTGTAATATGCTTAGGGATAATTTGTTTTTTCTTATATGGATCATATCCATCCATCGCAAAAATTAAGCCGATACGTGCTAAATCGATACAGTTTACCTCAACTGCACATTGACGAGTGTATAAATCCATCAGCTCTTCAATGTCACAATCGATAATTCCGTTTTGTTTCATATAGTAACAAAGTGAGCGATTTAAGTAAGCTGTCTCTAATTCTGAATTAGCAACTTTAGAAGAATAATTAATAGTAGGATTATCTGTTATTTCACGTACGAAATGAAGAATGCGCTCCATTTTTTCTTCATTATCTTTACCTGCTAACATGCTTGTAATGGCTAGTGCCCCCGCATTAATCATTGGATTAAGTGGTTTAGAAGGACTTGTCGTTTCTAACTTAATAATAGAATTAAATGGATCACCAGTTGGTTCCATTCCAACTTTAGAAAATACATATTCTTCACCACGATCTAAAAGGGCAAGTGCAAGTGTAATTACTTTTGAAATACTTTGAAGAGTGAATAGTGTTTGTGAGTTGCCAGCATGGATGTATTCTGTTTCTTTATGGAAAATGGCAATCCCTAAATCATCTGGATTGGCATTTCCTAGTTCGGGGATATAAGTAGCAAGCTTTCCTTTTTTCGTATATGGTTTTACTTGTTCTAACAACTGTTGTAAGTTGTTTGTTTCAATGCACTGCATAGTACCAACGCTCCTATTTCGAATTAACTAAGTTTACTTTTCCCGATATGCTCGGAAATAAATAATAACATGAAAAAGTGGAATGATAAAACGAAAGTTGCATGTTCTATAGAGGGTCTTTCGTTTTGAATATTCTGTAGTAAAAAAGGAGAAATTTCCTTTTATATAACAGTTTGGAAATAGGAGATTTATCCATAAAAAATTCAAAAATAAAAACTACACATCTATACAACTATATGTTATTATGGTTATGTAAATAGAAAGCGTTTTCTAAGGCGTACTTATAATGATAACGATTTCATAAATTTGATAGGGGGAATTAAAATGTTGCAGTTTCTACAACGTATTGGTAAAGCGTTAATGCTTCCAATTGCCGTACTACCAGCAGCAGGATTATTGCTTCGTTTAGGACAAGAAGACGTATTTAACATTCCTGTTATGGCACAGGCCGGTGCAGCAATTTTTGATAATTTAGCACTTATTTTTGCAATTGGTGTTGCAATCGGTTTGTCTGTTGACGGTAGTGGAGCAGCTGGACTTGCCGGAGCAATCGGATATCTTGTTTTACAAAATACAACGAATGCTCTAAGTAAGACGTATTCAGCAGCAGAGTTAAATGATAAATTAAAAAGTGTTCAAGATTTAGTCGGTTCAGTAGATCCAACTAAATTAGCAGATACAATGACAAAGGTTTCAAAAGCAGCGGCGTTAACGCCGAAAATCAATATGGCCATACTCGGTGGTATTATTGCAGGGGTTGTTGCGGGATTACTATATAACAAATTCCATAAGATTAAACTGCCAGAATGGTTAGGGTTCTTTGCAGGAAAACGCTTCGTACCAATCATTACTTCAATCGTAATGTTACTTTTAGGATTAGTATTCGGTCAAATTTGGCCAACAATTCAAAGTGGTATTGATGCAGTAGCACATGGTATCGTAAACTTAGGTTCAATTGGTGCTGGTTTATTCGGATTATTAAACCGTTTATTAATTCCAATCGGTTTACACCACGTAATGAACACATACTTCTGGTTCGTACTTGGTGACTTTACAAATGCGGCTGGCGATATCGTTCATGGTGATATTGCACGCTTCTTTGCAAAAGATCCATCAGCAGGTATGTTTATGACTGGTTTCTTCCCGATCATGATGTTCGGTTTACCAGCAGCATGTTTCGCAATGATTGCAGCTGCTAAACCAGAAAAACGTAAAATGGTTACAGGTATGTTAGGTGGTCTAGCATTAACTTCATTCTTAACTGGTATTACAGAGCCAATTGAATTCTCATTCATGTTCTTATCACCAGTATTATATGGTATTCATGCTGTATTAACAGGTCTGTCTCTATTCATTACAACAACACTTGGCATACACGATGGTTTCTCATTTAGTGCTGGGGCAATCGATTACTTCTTAAACTTCGGTATTGCAACAAAACCAGTATTATTAGCAGGAATTGGTTTAATTTACGCAGCAATTTACTTTGTAGTATTCTACTTCTTAATTAAGAAGTTCGACCTAAAAACTCCTGGTCGTGAAGATGAAGAGGAAGTAGCTGAAGGTGAAGAAGCTCCAGTTGCAGGTTCAATTGGTGAAACTTACGTAGCAGCTTTAGGTGGAAAAGAAAACTTAACAGTTATTGATAACTGTGCAACACGTCTACGCTTACAAGTGAAAGATGCTGGTCAAGTAAACGAAGCAGCATTAAAACGTGCTGGTGCAAAAGGTGTTATGAAATTAAGTAACACGAGTGTCCAAGTTATCGTAGGTACAAATGTTGAATCTGTTGCCGATGATATGAAAAAACACGTATAAATAATTAGATAAGAGGATATCCAAAAAAATTGATAACATCAGTTTTTTAGAGGGTATCCTCTTTTTTTATATTAAAAATTTAACGGGAATCTTACTTTTGTAAATTTTCTTTTTCTTTTTTGTGCATATAGGTTGGTAATATGTGCAGTGCGTGATAAAGTAGGGATGACATCGAATGGAATGTCGAAAATCTATGAAAAAGATCCGGAATGAATCTTGTGTAGTGGAATTAAATTATCGGTAAATAAGGGGAAAAAAGCAATCATGGATCACGAAAAAAATAATGCGAATGGGAAATCACGTCGGCCAATTGTATACATAAAAAGAACAATCATTCTCGTCTTACTATTTTCACTTGTATATTTCATGTATACAAAAATTGTTGCGCATAATAAGAAAGAAGAAACTTTAAAAGCAGCAGCAGAAATGAAGAAACAAGAAGAGCTAAAAAAGAAAGAAGAAAAAAAGAAGCAAGAAGCAAAAAAACAAAAAGAGCAGGAAGAACAAGTGAAGCAAGCAAAAGCTGTGGAAAAGCCTGCTGAGGGACCACCTCAAGAAATTAATGAAAACGCTCAATTAGATCAATATTTGCAAAAAACAGGATTTAGCGGGACAGCGGTTATTGTGAAGAACGGAAAGGTTCTTTTGAATAAAGGATACGGTATGGCGAACAAAGAAAAACAAGTACCGAATAATTCAGAGACAACTTTTTATATTGGTTCTATTTCAAAGGCTTTTGTAGCGACTACTATTATGCAATTAAAAGATCAAAATAAGTTACATGTAGAGGATACGATTGCGAAGTATATTCCAGATTTCCCTCAAGGTAATGGTATTCAGTTAAAACATTTACTAACACATACATCAGGAATTCCAGAGTACGAGCAGGGAACAGAGGATATCTCTCATGAAGAATTGATAAAACGAATAGGAAAGCAAAAGCGTATTGGAAGTCCAGGAGAGAAATGGAAGTATTCCGATTCTAACTATTCAATACTCGCCTATATTGCTGAGAAGGTAAGCGGACAACCGTTAGAAGAGTATATTAAACAACATATTTTTGCTACTGCTGGTATGAAACATTCTGGTTTTGGTAGAGAGCTAGAACAAACAAGATTTCCATCGACAGGTTATAAAATAGTAAATAACAATATGACAACACCTAATATTCCAAGTATGTCACAACTTTATGGTTGTGGTGATATATATACAAGTGCCCATGATTTATATTTATTTAATGAAGCGCTCTTCTCTGGAAAGTTGATTTCAAAAGAAAGCTACGATCAAATGTTTACAGGTGGAAAAAAAGATTACGGGTTTGGATGGTATGTAGACCCGGGAAGTTACTCGAACCACGGTGTAATGCCAGGCTGGAACTGTTTAAATGGATTTAGTAAAAATGGAAGTGTATATGTCGTTTTATTATCTAACATTCAAAACAATATTAAATCCTTTGGTAAAGTGAATAATGACATTTATACGATGTTACGAAATATTGAAGTGTAAGAGATTATCCTATTGGATAGTCTTTTTTTATTGAGGAAGTGTATGTGCAATGGGATAATGAAATAAAGTGAAACTTTGATCAGTCGGGGGTTTCTTCATCCCCTACTGATTATTAGTTGAACCAATCGGGATTTTACGGGCAGTCGATCCCCACCTAACTTCCTTGCTTTTGCTGAATTTTGAAGTGGGGGTCTTACTGCCCGGCGAATAGCGGGATAAATGGAAAAGGGGGAGGGATATGAGCATACATAGGCATCACGCACGTAATGCGAAACGCATTTTTTTTGTATCTGTCATTGTATGGATTATCGTCGCAATTGGATTAGTGATGGAATATAAAAAAGGGACGCTATTCACTTCGGAGAAAGAAAATTTGAAATTAATAAGTGTTGTAATACCGGCATTTGGATTATTAATATATAGCTTTATAGAAAAACGAAGATCAAAAATGCTCAAACAGGAAAATTATAATATAGAGACTTCTGAATTATTGGAGCAACAAAAATTTGTTGTTCGCAAAGAGGTAGGAGTATTTCAAGTGATTACATACTTTGGATTAGATGGCAGTGCAGTAGGATTTTTAAAAGAAGAGTATGATTTTGTGATTCAAAGTATATGGCAAGCTGTACTCTCTTTTCTTTTTAAGGGACTACATAAGCAACAATTTTATTTATATAATCACTCGGGAGAAAGATTATTGCGTGTTCAAAAGAAGATGGGAGTACGCAACTTTTATATTTTTTCTAATGTAGATGGAAAGAAAATTGGAGAGTTGAAACAAGTACTAAGTTTAACAAAGTGGGAATGGATTTTTTTAGGGGTGGATGGTAAAGAATGTGGTAAAGTGACTGGGGATCTTTCAGCAACAATGCAGAAAATAGACTGGCGAGATGGAACGCATATTGATGTGAAAGAAGATGGTATTCCATTAGAAGCTGTTAAGTATTTTTCGGCAAGCGGTGGTTCTCTTGTTACAGCTTATATAAGTGAACAGGCAGCATTACCGAGAGCGGTTTATTATAGTGTCTCTGCGATAGTTACAATTAAAAATTAAGATATAAAAAAAGATAGATGGGATACCATCTATCTTTTTTGTAATTAGAACATATTGTTTCGTTGAAAAATGTATGTCTTACCTATCACAAAAAGAGTCTGCTTTGTATACATTAAGATGTATGGATATATTTTTATAATTTAAAAATAATAGGAGGAGAAGTGTATGTGTTTATTCGGTAAGTATTGGAAAAAGTTATCGAGATTGTTTAATAGACAATTAGATTATTTTTTAGATAATAAGTTATTACCTGCTGTGGAACGACTTTTATTTTCACAAAACTTCGCGAGATTTATTCAAAGAAACTCTAAGCAAGCTACGGAAGAATTTATTGAATCAAGTAGATTTCAATCTATTATTTGTAACATTTTAAAAGAATGTAATACATCACCTTTTAAAGAAATTGCAGAGCAGTATTTGGGTAAAAACGTAGAAATTACGGTGACAGTTGGACAGTTAACAGGTGTGATTGTAGCAGTTGGTGATGATTTCTTAACACTGCAAGAAGGAATAGGAACAGAAGTTTTATTGCCATTTACAAGTATTATATCAATTAAAGAAGCGTAAGAAAGGAGACTTATATATGTTATTTACTGAAGAATTACGTAATCATGTTGGTGAGCTAGTGCAAGTTGTGACAGCGGCCGAAATTGTTGCAGGTATTCTGTTATCTGTGACAGACGGGGCAGTAAGTGTTCGTACTTCTCCTTCTTATGGACCACCGGAAGATGTAGTTGTACGTATTCCTATCATTTCTTATGTTCGCTTGGAAGGGTAAGCGTGGTACAAGTATGAGGGTATCAGTTATTATTCCAGCGCATAATGAAGCGAGTACTTTATCACAAGTTTTAGTAGAAGTGGAGAAATTGAAACCATATGAAATTATCGTAGTAGATAATGGATCGACAGACGGAACAAAAGAAATAGCCTTACAACATCATTGCCATGTCATTTATTATAAATATTCTCTTGGTAATGATGTTGGACGGGCAATTGGTGCAAGAGAAGCGAAAGGCGACATTGTTTTGTTTTTAGACGGTGATATCGTCATTGATAATAAAGAGCTACAACGTTTTATAAAAGGCATTCAGCAAGGTCACCAAATTGTTGTGAATAATTTAACATGGTCTGTTTATTTAAAGATGAGACCGCATTATACGACAGTTGGCAAATTTATGTTGAATCGTTATTTGAATAAAAAAGAGCTTGTTGTTGGATCTTTAATCGCAATTCCGCATGCAATGAGTAGGGAAGTTATTCAAAAGTTTGGTTGGTGGAATTTAGCGGATCCAGCATTATTTCAAGCGATAGCGATGTCTAGAGGAGTAGATATTGTTGATATGGCTTCTGTCGATGTCATTCATACAAATAAAGTGCGTCCCGTTCATACTGGTACATCACCTGGCTCTCCTTATCCGAAAGCGACTAGTCGTATTATGGGGGATCATTTACGTGCTTTGCAATACGTAATCGAAATATATGGTAAGCGTGGTGGCTTTTCGGAAGGAAATAGGGATAGAGCATTTATAGGAAAGTATAAACCAGTTTTATTACAAAAGAAAAAAGCGAAATATAGTGCGATTATCCCAGTATCAGAAGAAAAGACGACTATAAGATCTGTTATACAAGAAGTGAAAAAATCAGGTGTAGATGAAATTATAGTTGTTGCGAATGGAGCGGACGTTGAGACAATTAAACAAGCGAAGCTAGAGAATGTCATTGTTATTGAATTTGAGGAAGCGCTTGGACATAATGTAGCCCGAGCGATAGGAGCTATGCATGCTACGGCCGATATTTGTTTATTTGTCGATGGTGATTTTGTTATTCCAGGAAAAAAACTAATTCCATTTTTACATGCTATTGAAGATGGAAATGATGTGGCATTAAATGATTTACAGTGTTTATTAGATATGTTTTATCCGGCAGACCCAATTAGCATGGGAAAATATTTTGTGAATTTAGTAGCGAAACGACCAGATTTATGGAATAACTCATTAACGGCAGTACCACATGCTATGCATAAAAAAGTAATAGAGAAAATCGGATATGATTCTCTTATCATTCCGCCACTCGCTCAAATGAAAGCTATTTTGGAGGGATTCTCTATTACAGCGGTAGAATTTGTAGATGTTATAAAAACAAATCGAGTACGCCCAGAGCAACATGGATTTGTAAATGGGCGTATTCCAGCATTTGATCGTATTTTCGGTGATCAACTCGAGGCGATTGCATATTTATTGCAATCCACAGACGAGCGCGGGAGTTTTACAGATGGAGAGCGGGATAGAAATATCATTCAACAATTGAGAAAGGAAGAAGAGAATACAGATGAATGTTAGTAGTACAGTTGCCATTATCGGATTAGGATATGTTGGTCTTCCTTTGGCAGTTCATTTTGCAGAGAGAGGACATACAGTACTTGGATTAGATAAAGATACTAGAAAAATAGAATCAATTATACAGGGAGAAAGTTATATTCCAGATGTTTCTTCTAAATTGTTACAAAGTTTATTGACTAGAAAAAAATTAATAGTAAATACACCGGATCAAGGTATTGCTGATTTTCAAAATAGTGATTACGTTATTGTCACTGTCCCAACCCCAATTAATGAACAAAGAGAACCAGACTTAAGTGCCCTCATTTCAGCTTCGCATTATATACAACAAAACCTTCAAAAAGGACAAACCTTCATTTTCGAAAGTTCCACATATCCAGGTACGCTCGAGGAAGTTATTATTCCGATTATTTCTCAAACAGGAAAAAAGGTAGGAGAAGATTTCTATATTGGATATTCTCCTGAGAGAATTGATCCAGCTAATAGTCAATATTCCGTTCAAACGATTCCAAAAGTCATTAGTGGACAAACAGAAATGTGTAAACAAAAAGTACAGGCTTTGTATAGCACTATATTTGATGTAGTTGTTCCAGTTAGCTCCCCAAAAGTAGCAGAAATGTGTAAGCTATTTGAAAATATTCAGCGCTTAGTCAATATTTCATTAGTAAATGAGTTAAATATACTATGTGAAAGTTTAGGAATTGATTTTTATGAGGCACTTGAAGCGGCATCTACAAAACCGTTTGGATTTACGCCGTATTGGCCAGGACCAGGGATAGGGGGACACTGTATTCCGGTAGATCCTTTATATTTCCAGTGGAGAATAAAAAAGAATGGAGCAATGAGTCAATTAATTGAGGCGGCACATGTAATTAATGAGGAAATGCCAGAAAAAATGGTCCGGAAAGTAAAAGGTGTGGTGCAATCACCTGCAACGGTTTTAATTGTAGGGATTGCATATAAAAAAGATGTAAATGACTTAAGAGAATCACCAGCGTTACCAATTATTGAATTGTTAATAAAAGAAGGATATGAGATAGAGTATCACGATCCATATATTTCTTCTGCAAAATTTGGAGATAAGGTGTATCAATCTGTTTCTTTGGATGAACAAGTCGTTAAACAAGCGGATTGTATTTTAATTTTAACAGATCATTCTAATATCGATTGGAAGATTTTTAAAGGGATAAAGCAAGTCGTAGATACACGTGGAATTATAAAGAAGGTGAGTGTATGAGTAAGAAATGTTTAATTACAGGTGGAGCAGGATTTATTGGATCACATTTAGCTGAAGAGCTGGTGAAAAGAGGTTATGATGTCACTATCATTGATAATTTCTATAAAGGGAAAAATAAATATCATGATGAGTTAATGAAAGAAATTCGGGTTATTCCAATAAGTGTTTTAGATCGAAATTCTATTTATGAATTAGTGAACCAACATGATGTAGTGTTTCATTTAGCAGCAATTTTAGGTGTGAAAACGACAATGGAAAAGAGCATAGAGCTTATTGAAACGAATTTTGATGGAACGAGAAACATTTTACAAGCAGCGCTAAAAGGAAAGAAGAAAGTTGTTTTTGCGTCTACTTCAGAAGTATATGGTAAGGCAAAGCCACCCTTTTCTGAAGAAGGAGATCGATTATACGGTGCAACTTCTAAAATACGTTGGAGTTATGCAGTTTGTAAAACGTTAGAAGAAACATTATGTTTAGGATACGGTTTAGAAGGCTTACCTGTAACGATTGTTCGTTATTTTAATATTTATGGTCCAAGAGCGAAAGATGGTCCGTATGCAGGGGTAATCCCGCGATTTATCCGCGCAGCACTGCAAGGAGAAGACATTCTCGTATATGGAGATGGAAAACAGACACGTTGTTTTACGTATGTAAGTGATGCGGTAGAGGCAACGATTCGAGCAATGGATGAGAAGGTAAATGGTGAGATTATTAATATAGGTTCTGAGAATGAAAAGAGTATAAAAGAAGTAGCAGAAGTAATTAAAAAGCTAACGAAATCTTCTTCAAAGATTGTTCAAGTTCCTTTCGAAGAGGTATATCCACATGGCTTTGAAGAAATTCCAAATAGAAGACCAGATGTAACGAAATTAAGAGAACTTGTTCAATTTCAAGCGAAAGTAACGTGGGAACAAGGGTTGAAAGAAACTATTAAATGGTTTCGTGAAGAAAACAATGGCTAAGTCACTATCGATTATTATACCTGTATGTAATGAAGCGGATACGATTTCAGACGTTATTCAATCGGCAAAAGGATTAAATCCAGTAGAGATTATTGTAGTAGCAAACGGTTGTAATGATGGAACAGAAGAGGTTGCTGATCGTTTAGGGTGTAAAGTAATCAAGTATACAGAGCTACTGGGGAATGATGTTGGCCGTGCAGTTGGCGCAAAACACGCGATAGGTGACGTATTACTATTTATAGATGGAGATTTTGCTATTCAAACTTCAAAGTTACAATTATTCCTAAATCCAATTTTACATGATCAGGCCGACATCGTTTTAAATAATTTGGATGCGTTATTTTTAAAGAAACAAAAACCGCACTCAGTGACAGTATGGCGCCAAATATTAAATGCAATGCTAGAGCGTGAAGAGTTAAAGATTGATTCTTTATTATCTGTACCTCACGCGTTGACGAAAGAAGTTGTTCAAAGCATTGGGTATGAATGTTTTGTTAATCCTATTGTCGCTCATTTACGCCTTATTCAAAGCAAATGGAGAATTAGTCGACATTGTGCAATTGACGTTATTACACCAAATAAATTTCGGCCGACCGAGCATGCTGCGTATGGCACGGGTCTTTCTCATTCTGAAAAAAGGATGATAGGTGACCATATAGAAGCTGTAGCGGAGCGAATAGTAGGTAGCGATGAACGCGGAGGGTATTATGATGGAAATAGGAAAAGAGATAGTGTCTATCATACTTTAGATTTTAAAGATTTTTATCAAGGATGGGGCGTTACATCGAATTTGTATAAGGGAAAGCAATTATCGGTCATTATTCCTGTACAAGATGAAGAGAAAACAATTGGAAACGTTATAGAAGAGCTTCGCAAAATTGAACCTTTTGAAATTATCGTTGTTGTAAATGGTTCGTCTGATCAAACAGCAACGATTGCAAAAGAAAAGGGAGCAACGACAATTGTATATAAAGAAGCACTCGGAAATGATGTGGGGCGCTCACTTGGAACGTATTTCGCAAAAGGAGAAATTGTGTTATTTATAGACGGCGATTTTGTTATTCCAGCGAGTGAGTTATATCCTTTTGCGAAAGCTATTGCAGATGGAACAGACGTTGCATTAAATGATCTAAATCATTATTTAGATTTAAGAGTACCGCTTCATCTTGTAACTGCATTTAAATATGCATTAAATTTAGCTTGTGATAGAAAAGATCTAGGCGTAGGCTCTCTTATCGCTATACCGAATGCGTTTAGTCGTAAGTGTTTGGAAGAAATTGGATATAGATCTTTACTGGCACCGTGTGTAGCTCAAGTGAAAGCTATTCTTTCAGGATTTGAAGTTGCATGTGTAAGTCGTGTTGAAGTCGATAAGATGAACCGTATTCGACCCAGTGAACATTTTGCTAAAATAGGTCATCCACCAGCTGTACTTCGAATTATAGGTGATCATATAGAAGGGTTAGAGCAATTAATTGTATTAACAGGCAGTCGTGGTGGATTCCATGATGGAAATAGAAAAAGAGATATTTTATCCGACTTTAATGGGCAGTAAGACCCCCACTGATTAAAGTTTCATTTTATAGGTAACAAAAAAGTGTACAACATATGTACACTTTTTTGTTCTGCTATAAAAACTATAACAGATTAGGAGATAAGAGTATTACAGCTCTACAATGGGTATTGTTCTTATATTACAAAATAGGACTCGTATATAAGAATACCAAAAAAATACAATTAAGGAAAGGGTTAATTTTAAAGACTTTCAAATGAAGTTAACACTATGTATATAGTAGTTTGCTCAATATTTCACAAACATGTCACAACTATTTCGTTCACTTTCGTAAAAAAGTAGTATTCTAAGTGTGTAAGCTGTTATATAAAAAATCTTAGTCCTGTACTAATCAAAAATGGAGGAGATTAGGATGACTCAAGTATTAGAAAATGTTAAAAACGCATGGGAAAACTTTAAAGGTGAAAAATGGAAAGCAGAGATTGATGTTCGCGATTTCATTTTAAATAATGTAAACGTTTACGAGGGAGATGAATCTTTCTTAGCGGGAGCAACTGAAGCAACGAAACAACTTTGGGATCAAGTAATGGATTTAACAACGAAAGAACGTGAAAACGGTGGCGTTCTTGATATGGATACAAAAATTGTTTCTTCTATTACATCACATGAACCAGGATATTTAAATAAAGAGACTGAAAAAGTAGTCGGTTTCCAAACTGATAAACCATTTAAACGTTCTTTACAACCATATGGTGGTATTCGTATGGCGGAACAAGCTTGTGAATCTTATGGATACGAAATGGATAAAGAGCTTAGTCGTATTTTCAGAGATTGGAGAAAAACTCATAACCAAGGCGTATTTGATGCTTATACACCAGAAATGAGAGCTGCTCGTAAATCAGGTGTTATTACTGGTCTTCCGGATGCATACGGACGTGGACGTATTATCGGTGACTACCGCCGCGTAGCATTATATGGAGTAGATCATTTAATTGAAGCGAAGAAAGTAGATTTAAATTTAACTGGCGGTGTAATGAGTGAAGATATAATGCGTTTACGCGAAGAGTTATCTGAGCAAATACGTGCACTTCAAGAGTTAAAACAAATGGCTGCTTCTCATGGCTTTGATATTTCTAAGCCAGCAACAACTGCTCAAGAAGCATTCCAATGGCTATACTTCGCATATCTTGCAGCAATTAAAGAGCAAAACGGAGCTGCAATGAGTCTTGGACGTACTTCCACATTCTTAGATATTTATATTGAAAGAGATTTAGCAAATGGTACTTTAACAGAAGAAGACGTACAAGAAATTGTGGATCACTTCATTATGAAATTACGTCTTGTGAAATTTGCAAGAACACCTGATTATAATGAATTATTCTCTGGTGACCCAACTTGGGTAACTGAGTCTATCGGCGGTATGGCATTAGATGGCCGTCCATTAGTAACAAAGAACTCATTCCGTTTCTTGCATACACTAGATAATTTAGGACCAGCTCCAGAACCAAACTTAACAGTTCTTTGGTCTAAACAATTACCACAGAACTTTAAAAACTACTGTGCGAAAATGTCTATTAAAACATCAGCAATTCAATATGAAAATGATGACATTATGCGTGCTGACTACGGCGATGATTACGGAATTGCTTGTTGTGTATCTGCAATGAGAATTGGTAAACAAATGCAGTTCTTCGGCGCACGTGCAAACTTAGCAAAAGCATTACTATATGCGATTAACGGTGGTAAAGATGAAAAATCTAAAGCACAAGTTGGTCCTGAGTACGCACCGATTACTTCTGAAGTATTAGATTATGAAGAAGTTATGCATAAGTTTGATATGACAATGGAATGGTTAGCGGGTCTATATTTAAACACATTAAATGTTATTCACTACATGCACGATAAATATAGCTATGAACGTATTGAAATGGCACTTCACGATACAAATGTTCTTCGTACAATGGCAACAGGTATCGCGGGTCTATCTGTAGTAGCAGACTCTTTAAGTGCAATTAAATACGCACAAGTAAAACCAATTCGCGATGAAAACGGAATTGCAGTTGACTTTGAAATCGAAGGAGATTTCCCTAAATACGGTAACAATGATGACCGTGTAGATGAAATTGCTGTAAATCTTGTGAAAACATTTATGAATAAACTTCGTAAACACAAAACATATAGAAATTCTGTTCATACAATGTCAATCTTAACAATCACATCTAACGTTGTATACGGTAAGAAAACTGGTAACACTCCAGATGGTCGCCGTACTGGAGAACCATTTGCACCAGGTGCGAACCCAATGCATGGACGTGATACAAAAGGTGCGTTAGCTTCATTATTATCTGTAGCTAAATTACCATATGAAGATGCACAAGATGGCATTTCTAATACATTCTCTATTATTCCAAAAGCACTTGGTAAAGAGGATGAAGTACAAGTACGTAACTTAGTATCAATGCTTGATGGTTATGCAGTAAAAGAAGGCCATCACTTAAATATTAACGTATTTAACCGTGAAACATTAATGGATGCAATGGAACATCCTGAGAAATATCCACAATTAACAATTCGCGTATCTGGTTACGCTGTAAACTTTATTAAATTAACTCGTGAACAACAAATCGATGTAATTAACCGTACAATGCATGAAAGCATGTAAATGAAAAAAGTGTCCCTCTGCATTTTATAAATAGCAGAGGGAGGCTGTTTCAATAAAGGAGGAAGTAACATGGTAAAAGGAAGAATTCATTCTGTAGAGTCTTGTGGTACTGTTGATGGCCCAGGAATTCGTTATGTCATATTTACACAAGGGTGTTTATTACGTTGTCAATATTGTCATAATGCTGATACGTGGGAGATCGGTAAAGGAAAAGAAATAACAGTCGAAGAAGTAATGCAGGATGTGACATGTTACCTTCCTTTTATTGAAGCTTCCGGAGGCGGTATAACAGTTAGTGGTGGGGAACCATTATTACAACTAGATTTCTTAATTGAATTATTTAAGAAATGTAAGGAAATTGGAATTCATACAACAATTGACTCTTCGGGTGGTTGTTATTCTGAAGAACCAGAATTCCAAAATAAGCTAGATATTTTAATGGAGTACACAGATTTAGTTTTATTGGATTTGAAACATATTGATTCAAAGAAACATCGTAAATTAACAGGAAAACCAAATGAACATATTTTACAATTTGCTCGTTATTTATCGGATAAAAATAAACCGATTTGGGTACGACACGTATTAGTTCCTGGTATTACTGATAATGAGGAGGATCTACAAAAACTATCTAGTTTTATTCAAAGTCTGTCTAATGTTCAGAAAGTTGAAGTACTACCATACCATAAGCTTGGTGTATATAAATGGGAGGCACTTGGGCATAAGTATCCACTCGCAAATGTAGAACCGCCTACTGAAAAAAATGTAGAAGAAGCAAGACATATTTTACAAGCAGTCTAATCCAAATATTGGGTTAGGCTTTTTGCTTTCTTTACAATAAAACCTAGAGTATATATGGAGAAAAGAGTATACTGAAAATAGAATATCCATATTTTTGTAAGGAATAAGTGGAGAAATTTACATAATTGTAAAGGGAAATCAAAATAGTAAAAAGAATTAAGAAGTAAAAGAGTGAGTATCATGGAATAGAGAACATTTGTAAGTTATTGCGAAAGCTCTTATAGGAAAGTATAATGTAAAGATATGAGCACAGATAGGATTAAGGGGTCAATCTTATATGCTTTGCATATCCACGACAGGTACATAGCTGAAAGAGAAATATTAGAGTCTGTTTATGTAATTTTTAAGGAAAATGTTTTTCCTATTGTCGTATATGCAATATGGAGAAACAATAAGCTAGGAGTGGATTTGTTTGATAAAAAACCCCAAGGTTTTAATATTAACTGCACATTACGGAAACGGTCATGTGCAAGTAGCGAAAACATTAGAACAAACATTTCGCCAAAAAGGAATTAAAGATGTAATTGTATGCGATTTGTTCGGAGAATCACATCCGGTTATAACCGATATTACAAAATATTTATATTTAAAAAGTTATACAATAGGAAAAGAATTGTACCGCTTGTTTTATTATGGCGTGGAAAAAATTTATGATAAAAAAATAGCATCTTGGTATGCGAATTTTGGAAGAAAACGTTTGAAATTACTTTTACAAGCGGAGAAACCGGATATTGTTATTAATACCTTTCCGATTATAGCTGTACCAGAATTAAAAAAGCAAACAGGTATTTCAATTCCTGTGTATAACGTATTAACGGATTTTTGTGTGCACAAAATATGGATTCATCGGGAAGTAGATCGTTATTTTGTAGCAACTGATCACGTAAAAAAAGTTATGGTTGATATTGGTGTACCTGCGGAGCAAATTGTTGAAACTGGAATTCCGATTCGTAGTAGTTTTGAGTTAAAGATTAATCCAGACATTATATATAATAAATATCAGTTATGTAAGAATAAAAAGATTTTACTAATTGTAGCAGGTGCTCATGGGGTATTAGGAAGTGTAAAAGAACTATGCCAATCATTTATGTCAGTACCTGATTTACAAGTAGTTGTCGTTTGTGGGAAAAATGAAGCGTTAAAACAGGATTTATTAGGGTTACAGGAAAAAAATCCTGATGCATTAAAAGTATTTGGTTATGTAGAAAATATTGATGAACTATTCCGTGTTACTTCTTGTATGATTACAAAGCCAGGCGGTATTACGTTAAGTGAAGCGGCAGCATTGCAAGTACCTGTCATTTTATATAAGCCTGTTCCAGGACAAGAAAATGAAAATGCGATGTACTTTGAAAGAAAAGGGGCTGCAGTTGTCATTCGTGATGATAGTGAGGTTTTTGCAAAAACAGAGGCGTTATTACAAGATGATATGAAGCTTCTTCAAATGAAAGAAGCGATGAAAAGCATTTATCGCCCAGAGCCAGCTGATCATATTGTGGATACAATTTTGGCAGAAAATCATGTAGAACCGAATCATATACCTATTAAATCACCTGCTCTTGCACAATCATTTACTTAATATGAAACCCTCTTTTGTATGTTTAAAGAGGGTTTTTTATTGTTTTCCAAGATAAAGACTTATCCACATGAAGAGTGCGCTTTCATTAAACAGTAAAGTCGGAATATTAACAACTATATCCACATTATCCACAATTTTTAGAAAAATATCCACAATTCTAACATTTGATGTGCGTTACAACATACAAACTTGTGAAGGGTTTTTGTAATTTATTCACAATTCTATCAATTCTGTGGATAACGTTATCCACAGAAAAAAGGTTCCTTATTTATAAGGAACCTTTTTTCTACTCTATCACGTAGAAAAAATATGTAATGAGAATGAATAATTAGGGGGAGAACTTCTAATTATTCATTCTCACTTTAAATACTTTTTGAGCGATAACCCGCTGCGCGATCTGCTTTACGAAATTCTCGTTGGTAGAGAACTTCTTGTGTACTAGATAATGCGTTTTTTGCTTTGTCACGTTTCCTTTTATCCATTACAAATCACCTCGTGTCCTAAAGTTACTATATATCGTTTCCAGAGACATGGGGTGATATACGTATATATCAAAATGTTAATGGTTAATTATTATTTCTGAAAATTTAGATTACGCTTCTTTTAAGTGATGAGAATCTTGGAACGTTGTATCTCGCATTGTAGCAAGTGTATATTGATCTTTTGGAATTTCATATAAGTTATATACTTCTTCATTCGCGTTAATTTCATCATAAACGGATTTTCTTGTTTCGTTTGCTAGATTTACATATTGTAATTTTTCTGCAGCTTTAATAGAACGAATATTTATTTTGCGAATACGCATAAAGATCGTTTCAATATCTAACTCGTAGAAAAGTTCGCTAAAAAATGAATCTTTTGCCAATTTATTGTAGCCTTTTCCGTGATAAGGTTTGCCAAGCCATGTTCCAAGGAAGCCGGCTTTTTCTTGCACATCAAATAAAGTAATTGTTCCGATAGGGTTACCCCATTCGTCTAAAATTGTGCGTGAAATTAACTCCCCACGCTCTTCAGCTTCAATCGTTTGTTTCGTTAAAAATAAATATTCTTCATAAGAATAAGCCTTTTGACGCACAAAAGGGAAGACAGCTGGATCCACCATTAACTCGTATAGAACGTGGCTGTCGTGTAAGTCGCGTTTTTTCAACATACTAACTCCTCCTCACACGAGGGTAGCATGACGAAAAAACACCCCACCCTCGAAATTTTTATATCAATCTTTAAAAAATTTCGGGGTGGGAATCGAACCCACTAGAACCAGTTTCTAACGCTGGTGGCGCACCATTTGCCTTCCCCATTCATCAATTTGAAAATGATAATCACGACACAAATTGATTATGGTTTCATTCAGTTTATAATCGTATAATACTTTATCTAGTCAAAAAAATAAACTAGTTTTTTTTATTTTTTTTGTAAATTATTTTTCCATCAATCATAGTTAGTACAGGCTTGGCTAAATAATGGAAAGGATGATGGGTCCAGAGCACAAGATCGGCGTCTTTTCCAGTCTCAATGCTTCCAATTCTATCCTCTAAACGTAAATTTCGCGCTGGAAATATAGTGATTCCTTCTAGTGCAGTTTTTTCGTCTAATCCTTCCCTTACTGCGACAGCAGCACAAACATTTAAATATTGAATGGGTGTATAGGGGTGATCTGTTGTGATGGAAACTTCCACTCCATTTTTTGATAATATATGGTAAGTATCCCATGTTTTATTTTTTAGTTCGATTTTAGAACGGCGTGTAAGCGTGGGGCCAACTGAAACCTTCAAATTGTGTTTTGAAAGCTCTTCAACAATAAAGTGTCCTTCTGTACAATGTTCAATACGTAAATCAAGATTGAACTCTGTTGCAAAGCGTAGAGCAGAACTAATATCATCTGCTCGGTGAGCGTGGATACGTACGGGTATTTCACGGCGTAATGCTTTTAAGATAGGAAGCATTCGAAAATCAGCTTCATGCCCGTAGTGCTGTGCTTCATAGAATGATTCCCGAAGTAATCCCATAATTCCCATACGCGTAATGGACTCTTTTGTGCCATTACTATGGACCTTTTTAGGATTTTCTCCAAAGGCAATCTTTAAGCCAGCAGGCTCTTGAATAATCATATGATCAATACAAGTTCCAGCTGTTTTTATTACACAAGTCGTACCACCGATAATGTTTTGACTTCCTGGCATAACGTGAACAGTTGTGATTCCATTTTGTACCGCATCTTGAAATGCAATATCAAAAGGGTGAATTCCGTCCAAAGAACGGATATGTGGTGTTGAAACTTCAGATGTTTCATTTGCGTCATTGCCAGCCCAACCAGTACCTTCATCATAGAGACCAAGATGGGTATGGACATCAATAAATCCAGGTAAGAGATGAAGAGCACGTGCGTCTATAACTGTCATATCTTGAGTAGGTTGAATGGAAGGCTTGACCTCAGCAATTTTTTCTCCTGTAACGAGTACATCCCCTTGAAATTTTTGGGATGTAATAGGATAGACAATGGCTTGTTTGAGCAATATTTTCATAGGTACCTCATTTCTGTTACTTTATAATGTTAATGTAATGTGAGGGAAAGTAACTGAAAGATTATTTGTGTAATAATGCTCCGGATGCTAGAAAATGAAAGTTTTGAACGGGCCCTCTGTAAAACTGTGTTTTAGAAGTACTACATTGTATGCGAAAGTATATTTTGTAATGCATGGTCTATTGACGGAAATGTGTATTGATACCCATGCTCAATTGCTTTACTAGGTAATACATGTTGCCCTTCTAGTACAAGTATGCTCATCTCGCCTAATAAAGCATGAAGCATGAATGAAGGGACAGGTAACCAATGAGGTTTTTTTATTATAGTTGCAATGATTTCTCCAAATTCCTTCATTCTTATAGGCTCGGGAGCTGTAATGTTAAGAGGTCCATCAATTTCTTCTTTGTGTATGATGAAATCAATCATGCAAGCGACATCATTTATATGAATCCATGATAACCATTGGTTTCCAGACCCGACTGTACCTCCGATATAAAATTGATAGGGAAGTAGCATCTTTGGAAGAGCTCCTCCGTCTGGCCCTAATACGACTCCGAATCTTGCGTAGATTGTTCGTATTCCGAGAGAACGTGCTTTAGATGCTTCTTGTTCCCATGAATATACTGTATTTGCTAAAAAGTCATTTCCAGGAGTCGCATGCTGTTCTGTAAAAGACTCAGTTTCAGACGTTCCGTAGTATCCAATTGCGCTTGCGTTAATAAATGTGTGTGGTTTTGTAGGGAGTGCCTGCAATTGTTTAATGAGTCCTTTTGTTGTTTGAATTCTACTGTTTAAAATGACTTTCTTTTGTTTCTTTGTCCATCTACTATTAATAGACTCTCCAGCTAGATTAATAACTACATCAATAGAAGAGAGGGGGAAGGTTTGTAAATCTGGTGTCCATTGTACATACTGAAGGTTAGGATCGGAAGTTTCAGCAGTTTTTTTTCGCGAGAGAATGTAAACAGTATATCCTTTTTGAATAAAAAAAGTAGAAAGGTATTTACCGATAAAGCCGGTACCACCAGAAATTGCGATTTTCACAATTATTTCCTCCTCATTATATATATTCTTGAAAAGCAAAAACGTTCCTTGACTATGTTAAAATAATAGAGAGGTGAGAGTATGGCTGTCATTACAAAAATAGAAGTGCAAAAACGATCGAAAGAACGGTTTAATATTTATATCGATAAAGGTCAAGGTGAAGAATACGGATTTAGTGTGAATGAAGTAATCTTAATAAAACACGGATTACAAAAGGGCTTAGAAATTGATGAAATAGCGTTAGGAAATATTTTGTACAATGAAGAGGTACAAAAAGCATATTTACAAGCAATTTCCTATTTATCCTATCAAATGAGAACGAAACTAGAAATAGAAGATTTTTTACGAAAAAAAGAAGTGGGACAAGCCATCATCTCTGAAGTCGTTTCGAAATTATTACATGACCGATATATTAATGATAAAGAGTATGCTATTTTATATACGAGAACACAAAGTAATGTGAATCGAAAAGGTCCAACGGTTATTAAAAGAGAGTTGTTAAATAAAGGTGTTCAGGATCTAATTATTACGCATAGTTTACAAGAATATCCGAAGGAAAAGCAAATTGAGAATGCTTTAATTCTTATAGAAAAGAAAAAGAAATCTTATCAAAAGCATTCCTTTTTACAAATGAAGCTAAAGTTAGACGAAATGCTTGTTCGTAAAGGATATTCTAGAGATGTGATTCAAATTTGTTTGGAAGAATTGAAAGACGAAAAAGATGACGAAAAGCAACAAGAAGCGTTACACTATCATGGGAATAAATATTATGAGAAATATAAGAAGTATGATGGATGGACATTTGAAAATAAGATGAAACAAGCGTTATATCGTAAAGGATTCTCTATTGATGAGATAGAGATATTTTTACAAATGAAACGCGAAGAGGGATGAGGGAACAAAATGAATATGCCAAAACGCTACAGTGAAATGACACCATATGAGCTAAGGGAAGAAATTGGGGTTTTGAAAGAGCAAGCGATAAAAGCTGAGCAACTTGGAATTGTAAATGAGTTCGATGTATTAATGCGAAAGATAGCAATGGCTCGCGCTTATATGACTGACATAAACAAATTCCATATCGGTGAGACATATGAATTAGTAGAAGAACCTGGTATATTATTTGAAATTACGTATTTCAATGGGGTATTTGCTTGGGGACATAAGCAAAATGATAATGAAGAGATTGGAATACCGATTTCTTTATTGCAAGAAAAATAAAAACCAGAGAGCGAATATCTCTCTGGTTTTCATCTTTGGTAGGCGTTACAGGAGATAGGAGATTCTAAAATTGGCGTTTTTTACATTCATTCGCCAATATAATGAGAGACTGGGTTTGTTGCGTCTGTCCGTTAACTTGCGCTTTTGCATGTTTCGGACGAGTCCACGTATGGTTAAATAATTCAGAACGACTATCTAAGCGATCACGGTAGCTCATCTTTATCACCTCGTGTAGGAAGTTAAGTTACTTTGTTACTACTCTTCCTGCTGATTTGCAGCACGCATACGTTCTTGTGGGTGCGTGTTAATTGTGCCGTTAGGTCGTTTCGAAGCGAAGCGTGATTTCGCTTTCGGTTGACCGTCGATTTTGCTGTTGTTTTTTGACTCAGACCAAAATTCGGCTTGTTTACCCATTGCGAACGCCCTCCTCATCATCAGTTGATACCTCTTGAAGAAGTATCAATTATAGAATGTGCAAAATAGAAGAAACTATCCTTTAGAAATGAAGGGATAATTAGGTAAAGGAGACTAGAACATGAATGATATTTATGAAGCATTAACGAAAGAACTATTAGACAAAAATGACAAGCTTTCTTACGCGCAAGCTCGTGCGTGGGTTGAATTACTATGGGAAGATTTTCAAACGACTTATGCGAAATCAGGTCGTTATCAAGGAGAAGAAATGACTGAACAAGTTGTGCGATCATGGATTAATAATCATGGAGGACGCCTTCATGAAATGCGTACAAATAATCCGAAATATAGCCATCTAATCAATCAAGAAGATCATTTGAAACATTAAAAAAAGCGACTGAAGTCGCTTTTTTTAATGTGGAAGTAACTCAAGTTTTTTTCGAAGTTTTTCTTCACTAAAAATCCATCCTGTATAGGAACTAATAATATTTAAATTATGATCGAGTTGAACGATCGCAACGAATGGATAATAGTCTTTACTGCGATATCGCAAATCAATGAATCGAACTTCATAATAATGATCATAATCGAAAATGTCCCAGCGATATACAGGGGAGAAAGATAAAAATGCTGAGATGTTTTCATCTTGTTTAGCTGCGTGCATAATAGCATTATCTGGGAACGGTACCCGATCGAACTTATCATAAATCATGATGTTACCGCGATGCCATCTAGCAACGTAGTAATAATCGGTTGTAACGACTGCTAAATGATAATGATAAAATCGATAAGAAGGAGAAATGATTATTTTCTCAACATTTTTGAAACGTTTTTGTACAACGCTTCTTATATTTCTATGCATCATAATCCGTCCGATGTAGTAAACGATCATTAATATATACGCAGCTAAGGCAGTATATCCTTTATGGGAACCTACGAGCATACAAGCAATTGCGAGTATATGGATAAAGAAAATGACGGTATCAAATGTATTAATGATGCCGAGCGCTACCCATTTTTTTGTGAAGGGCCGTAATGCTTGTGTACCGTAGGCATTAAAAATATCTACAAAGACATGAAGAAAGACGGCAATAAAGGACCAAAGTAGTAGATGCAAATATGGAGCGTCTGAAAAGAAGGCGAAAGAGATGCCACTTATAAGGAAAGACCAAAGAATCACTGCAGGAATGGAATGAGTAATCCCACGATGATTTCTTATATATTTAGCGTTATTACGCAATTTTAAAACTGTATCGATGTCAGGAATATTGGAGCCGGCAATTGTAGCAAGCATAACTGCTTGTGGCCCAATATCACTTTGTGCTATGGCTGGATCTAACGTGGCCAAACTGCCTAGAGTAACGCCCATAACAAGGTGAGTGGCTGTGTCCATAGAAATCCACCTCCGTTTTTTATTAATGTAACTCTTTTTATTCGATACCTCAAGTCCTTTGCCTTCTATTTCCTATGTCATCTTACTTAAATTTTTTCCTAAAATCTTTATAATAGTACTTATATGCAAAAAAATGAGGGGGACCAAGTTTGACACTTGAAATATTAAATAATTTTAACATAGAGCAGTTTCAAAATGATTTAATTGGTTGGTTTGAAAAAGAGCAACGCGACTTACCGTGGCGTAAAAATAAAGATCCATACCGTGTTTGGGTTTCGGAAATTATGTTGCAGCAAACTAGGGTAGAAGCTGTAAAACCATATTACGCAAATTTCATGGGGAAGTTTCCTACTCTAGAAGCTTTGGCAAATGCTGATGATGAAGAAGTGTTAAAAGCATGGGAAGGTTTAGGGTATTATTCTAGAGCGCGAAATTTACATGCAGCCGTAAAAGAAGTAAAAGAAGTATATGGCGGGATTGTGCCAAGTGATGTAAAGAAGATTGAGAAATTAAAGGGAGTCGGTCCTTATACAAAAGGTGCTATTTTAAGTATCGCATATGGTATACCAGAGCCGGCAGTTGACGGAAATGTTATGCGTGTATTATCTCGCATTTTATCAGTATGGGATGACATTGCAAAACCGAAAACGAGAAAAGTGTTTGAAGAGATTGTGCGTGAAATTATTTCGGCTGAAAATCCATCTTATTTTAATCAAGGTTTGATGGAATTAGGAGCACTGATTTGTATTCCTAAAAATCCAGCATGCTTACTTTGTCCTGTACGTGAGCATTGCAGGGGATATGCTGAAGGTGTTCAAAAGGAATTACCAGTAAAAAGTAAAGCGAAAGCCCCTACGATGGTACCGATTGTTGCAGGAGTACTTCAAACAGAAGATGGTCGTTACGTCATTAATAAACGTCCAAGTACCGGTTTATTAGCCAATATGTGGGAGTTTCCGAATATTGAACTTGGCGAAGGGATTCGTAATCAGAAGGAACAGCTTATAGATTATATGAAAGAAAAATTTGAGCTTTCGATTTCTATTGAAGAATACGCAATGAATGTACAACATACTTTTACACATCGCACTTGGGATATATTCGTATTTTACGGAAAAGTAACTGGTGACATTGTTGAAACAGATACATTGAAAATTGTATCGAAAGAAGCATTTGAGCAATTACCTTTCTCTAAATCGCATCGTACGATTTATGAGAGTTGTGTTGAGAAAATTACAATGCAATAAAGTGAAACTTTAATCAGTGGGGGTTTTCTTCATCCCCCACTGATTATTAGCCGTCACCAATCGGACTTTAATGGGCAGCCCGCCCCCCCACCTAACTTCTTTGCTTTCGCTGCATTTTGAGGTGGGGGTCTTACTGTCCATTAAAGCGGGATAAACAAAAAAGTGTTCCCTAGATTGGGAACACTTTTTTTAATCGTAAGAAATTTTTGTCCCATGAGTCCAACTAGCATCACCCTCTTGTAAGCCACCTCTTGATTCAATTTCTATTACAATTTCTTTGTAGATACTTTGACCTTCTGTATTTAAATACGGCAGAATCTGTTGTAATGAATGATGAAAATAAGCTAATTCATCTTCTTTCCACTCATTTTTTGAAATCATCGTTAGTTCAGTCATATCGCGTCCTATATACATATTTCCACCTCCATTTTCTATAGTTTGAATGAGTGACAAGAGATATATACGGAGATTAAAAAAAGAAAATCACGGATAGCTTCTAAGTGAATTGGTTACATTATTGGTTGTGGAGGTGAGAAAGATGAGTAAAAAACAACAAGGTTATAACAAGGCAACTTCTGGTGCTAGCATTCAAAGTACAAATGCTAGTTATGGTACAGAGTTTTCAACTGAAACAGATGTGCAAGCAGTAAAACAAGCAAACGCACAATCAGAAGCAAAGAAAGCACAAGCTTCTGGTGCACAAAGTGCAAACGCTAGTTATGGTACTGAATTTGCAACTGAAACAGACGTGCATGCTGTGAAAAAACAAAATGCACAATCAGCTGCAAAACAATCACAATCTTCTAGTTCAAATCAGTAATGAAAGAAAAACACTTCTCTAATTCGGGAGAAGTGTTTTCTTTGTGCTTTGGTCATGGTAATGAAAATAAAACGAACGACATAACTTCTAATAAGTCAACAAATGTAGTCAAAGGAGAAGGAAGTTAAAGATTAGAAATATGTAATGAGGAAATAATAACTGATAAATAAATCCAAAAGGGGGTAAGTAATGAACGATTTTGATAAGTTGGTAGGAGAGCAATTGGAAACGATGGATGAGTTGTTGAAGTTACAAGCTCACCTAGAGAAGTATCAGCAAATTGAAATGAGCGAAAAGGATACGTGCGATAAAAAGGAATTACATTTTATTCGCCAAGAAATATATAGAACAGAATTAGCACTTAAGTTATTACATGAGAAATTTGAAGAGCAAACAAATAGTGTGATTCAATCTTTTGAAACTGAAAAAATGATTTCAAATTTAGGATAAGATATATTGTTGCCTTTAGGTGAAAGGTCCTTCTGTACATGGAAATGAGGAAGGACTTTTTTTATCCCACTTTAATGGGCAGTAAGACCCCCACTGATTAAAGTTTCACTTTATTCTCCGTTCCTCGTTTGGCCCCGCTCCCTAAGAAAGACTATGGATATGGTATTCAGTGTGAAACATAGAGTCTTATTGCTTTAGTTTTAAAATTTCGACAAAAAAGTTATAATAGAAAAAAAGTGAATGCAGTTCAAAGGGCATTTGCAGTTGAAGGAAGGGAGCATATATGGGATTTCCCAAAGAAGGAGAAAAAGTACAAATACATAGTTATAAACATAATGGCTCCATTCATAGAATGTGGGAAGAGACAACGATTTTAAAAGGGACACAAAGTCTTGTGATCGGAGCAAATGATCGTACAGTAGTGACAGAATCAGATGGCCGAACATGGATTACTCGTGAACCAGCAATTTGTTATTTTCATGCAAACTACTGGTTTAATGTGATTGGAATGTTAAGGGAAGAGGGCGTATATTATTATTGTAATTTAAGCTCACCTTTTGCATATGATTCTGAAGCGTTAAAGTATATTGATTATGATTTAGATATTAAAGTGTATCCAGATATGACATATACACTTTTAGATGAAGATGAATATGAAAAACATAGTCAAATTATGCAATATCCACCTGTAATTGATACGATTTTAAAACGAAATGTAGCACAACTAACACAATGGATTCATCAAAGAAAAGGGCCATTCGCACCAGACTTTGTAGATATGTGGTATGAGAGATATTTAATGTACAGAAATTAAAACAAACCTGCAGGGGATTTCCCCGCAGGTTTGTCCTATTAGAGGGGGGATTATGTGCAAGGTATAAAAAGATATTTGCAATTTGTTAAACCATATCGATGGCTTATTGCTATTACGATTATGATTGGTCTAGTTAAATTCGGCATCCCGCTCATTATGCCGTGGTTATTAAAGTATATTATTGATGATGTTATTCAGGGCGGAGGGTCATTTCAAGATAAGACGTCCCAACTAGTAACAGCGATTGGGATTGCTTTTTTTATTTTTGCAGTGTTAAGACCGCCGATTGAATATTATCGTCAATATTTTGCGCAGCGTATCGCAAATACAATACTATATGATTTGCGAAAACATATTTTTGGCCATTTACAAAAGTTGAGTTTACGTTATTATTCGAATACAAAAACAGGGGAGATTATTTCACGTGTCATTCATGATGTAGAACAAACGAAGGATTTTGTAATTACTGGTTTGATGAATGTTTGGTTAGATACGGCAACAATTGCTATTGCTATTATTGTTATGTTTTCTATGAATATAAAATTGACATTTGTTGCGCTATTAATTTTACCTATTTATGTAGTGGCAGTGAAATATTTTTTCGGGCGTCTTCGAAAATTGACGAAAGAGCGTTCACAAGCGTTAGCAACGATGCAAGGGTATTTACATGAACGTATTCAAGGGATGCAAGTGACACGTAGCTTTGCATTAGAAGAGTATGAAGGGAAGCAATTTGAAAAAAGAAATAATGAATTTTTGACGAAAGCGTTAACGCATACGAGTTGGACGGCGAGAACATTTTCGGCAGTAAATACGTTAACAGACTTAGGGCCGCTACTCGTGATCGGTTTTGCAGCGTATGAAGTGATTCAGGGGCAGTTAACATTAGGAACTATGGTTGCCTTTGTTGGATATATGGATAGTTTGTATAGTCCACTTCGCCGCCTTGTTAATTCCTCTACGACATTAACACAGTCTTTCGCATCGATGGATCGAGTGTTTGAACTGTTGGATGAAAAATATGATATTGTGAATGTCCCAAGTGCGGTACAAACGAAAAAATTAAATGGTGAAGTGATATTTGATAATGTATCTTTTCGTTACAATTCGGATGAAAAAGAGGTATTACATAACCTTTCGTTAACTATGTTGCCAGGAGAGAAGGTAGCACTTGTAGGAGCGAGTGGGGGAGGGAAGTCATCTCTTGCTAGTTTAATCCCGCGTTTCTATGATGTCTCTTCAGGCGCAGTTTATGTAGATGGGATAGATGTTAGAAAGTATGATATGAGAAATTTACGTAGTCATATTGGAATTGTACTGCAAGATAATTTGTTATTTAGCGATACAATCGGGGCAAATATTTTATATGGGAATCCGAAAGCTACAGAGGAAGAAGTAATTGCAGCTGCCAAAGCTGCGCAAATTCATGATTTTATTATTGAGTTACCTGATGGTTATGATACTGTCGTCGGGGAACGCGGTGTGAAGTTATCTGGTGGGCAAAGGCAACGTGTAGCGATTGCACGCGTGTTTTTAAAGAATCCATCGTTACTTATATTAGATGAGGCGACTTCCGCTTTGGATTTAGAAAATGAACGATATATTCAAGAGGCGCTTCAAACGTTAGCTGCTGATCGAACGACGATCATAATTGCGCATCGATTGGCGACGATTACGCATGTGGATACGATTATTTACATTGAAGATGGTGAAATTAAAGAAACAGGTTCTCATGAAGAATTAATGAAAAAAAGAGGTTTTTATTACAATTTATATCAACTTCAACATATAACAGAAACAGCTCCTTTAGCGTAAAAGGAGCTGTTTTTTATTCGTCTTCTTTTTTATCGTCGATTTTGAGTTCTGCTTCTGGTTTATGGTATGTGTAGAAGCTATCCACAAGTAAATCTAAATGCTCTACTTCTTCACTATAGTTAATAATAGCAGAAATAAGAGGGAAGAGATGTAGCCATGTTTTATATGCTTCCTCATCATCCTTGTTTTGATATTCCATAAAAATATCAATTAATTCCTGTTTACCTGTTTCAACTTCATCAAGCATTTCAACAGATTGTTGTTTTTTTGCTTTACCAATAAATTTTAATAAAACTTGTTCATGATAATGTGTTAATGAATCAAGTTCATTCTGAATAGATTCCTGGAATTCTTCTGGCATATAGCGCAGTTCGTTTTCAGTACGATGTAATGATTTTAATGTACTTAAAGCACGACTTGTCGTCGCTAACATTTGTCTGAATAAAACAAGCTTACGAATTTTTGCGAACTTTACTTTTTTCGTATAGCTTCTTTCTTCTTTATACAGCAAATAGTAATGGTTTAGTTTGATCATTTTTTCTTTCATACGATCAATATCAGTTTTTAATGTTGTAAAATCAGAAGCTTGCCTGCTATTCATTCGAATCCATTTTACAATTTCTTCTGTATTATCAACGATGCGATGATATAACTTTGTTTCGTATTTTGGCGGCATAAACACTAAATTTACAAGTGAAGCCGCGATAATTCCAACCATAATCGTCGCAAATCGAAGTAAGGCAAAACTAAAGAAATCTTCACCTTGATACTCCATAATAGCGATAACTGTTACTAAAGCAATTGATATTGTGTTTTCTAATCGTAATTGCAATGTAAGAGCAATTACTAATATACATGTTAATCCAATAATAAAAGGATTATGTCCAAAAGCAGTAGCGAATGCGATAGCGAATACCGCACCAATGACGTTTGCTTGAATTTGTTCAAGTGCAGTTAAATACGAACGGTATACAGACGGTTGAACAGCGAAGATAGCTGAGATTCCCGCAAATACTGGACTCGGTAAGTTAAGTAAAATACAAGCAAATAAAGCTAATGTGATGGCAATACCCGTTTTTAAAATGCGAGCACCAAGTTTCATACCCTTAATAAGATCCTTTCTCTTGTCATAATGAATGTACAACATGATACTATACATTCATTACAATATGTTAGCAAGTGATATTTTAGTGACGTTAATAAGAAATTAAGATTCATTTTATACTTTTTCCTAATTCTTTTTAAACATCAATTTTTAGTAAAAAAACCTGCTGAATTTCAGCAGGTTTCAAATTGTTACTATAGATTACTATGAGAAGTGTACTTCGTCAATTTTTTTCTTGAAGATGAAAAATAGGCATATCACTCTGTTGAGATAGATGGATCAGCCTGCTCTTTTTTCGGGATGATTTCAAAAAACTGTTGCGGCATATCATCGAGTAACGGTGTCAATAAAGCAACTTCCTCGTATTGCTCATGTTCATTTAATACACGGATATAATCTAGTAATAACTCGGTCACATCTTGCACACCATTTTTACTAAGTGGTTGTAATGTAACATTTGCTCCTTTTGCGATTCTTCTTTTTAAGGCCTGTTCTGTTAAACCTAAGCTTGAATCATGGCGTAAATAAACAACACCGCCAGTCATACCAGCGCAAATCCATGGACCAGGATCCCCTAAAACAAGAGCGCGCCCATTTGTCATATATTCAAAAGCGAAACCTTTAATATTAGAGTATGCTCCTATGTTCCCTTGCTCTTTTTCACGGAGTGGCTTTATCATGCGTCCGCCAATTATCATGTCTGCTCCAGAGAGGCGAATGCCAGCGCGAGCATCAGCGTTACCTTGAACGTATAGCGCCCCTTTTTGTGCACCGTATCCAAAACCTTTTCCGACAGAACCGTTATAATATAGACCGTCTTTTCCTTTTGCTTTCGTTATATAAATACCACCACCAAAGGAGGTTTTACCAATACCATCTTGTGCGCCGCCATTTACGTGTATAAATAAGTTCTCACTATTGTAAGCACCTAATCCATTTCCAGGAATCGAGCCATTTGTATACTTTAATGTAAGTGGTTCAAGCTTCGTGTCTTCATATAATTTACTACGAACGCGATAACAAGATTCTAGACCACCCATAACGCGTTGTTCTACGCCAACGCCTACTAATTCTTTTGAATGGGGGGAATGAATTGTTTCAAATTGTTTTTCTAGTACGTGTTCTGTTTTTGTACTAGATGGATGTTCTATCGTTTGTAGTAAATTACATAAGTTTAATAAATTTTTGCCTCGAACTTGTTTTAATAAATCGGAACGCCCGACAATTTCTTGTAAATTTGTATAGCCGAGATTTCCTGTTAATCGTTTTAGTTCTTCGCCAAAAGTAGTGAATAAATGTAATAATCCAGCCACGGCGCTTTCTAATTCACGCGGGACGAAGCGGCGTAATCCGTGTTCTTTCGCTTGAGCTTCAGATTCAATCTGTGTTGCAATTCCAACGTGACAAGTATCTAGATGACATCCGCGGCAAGTTGTACAGCCGATTGCAATCATGGATAATGTACCAAATCCAATGCGGTTTGCTCCAAGGAGCATAATTTTCAAGGCATCATTCACACTTCGAATACCACCATCAGCCCAAATTTCTACCTTATGTCTCATATTTGCTTCTAATAAAGCATTGTGAGCGGCTTTCACACCAATTTCTACAGGAAGCCCTACATGTTGCAATGCGTGAATACGTGCAGCTCCTGTACCACCATCAAATCCGCTAATGTTAATAAAATCAGCACCAGCTTTTGCGATACCAACAGCAATTGTTCCAATGTTAGGGACGACAGGGACTTTTACAGCTACTTTCGCAAGCTGATTAGCCGTTTTAATTTCTGTAATCATTTGAGCTAAATCTTCAATGGAATAAATATCATGGTTGTTAGAAGGTGAAATTAAATCAGAGCCAATTGTAGCATTACGCGCTTCGGCGATTTTGGCTGTTACTTTTGAACCTGGCAAATGTCCACCTTCACCAGGCTTGGCACCTTGCCCAATTTTTATTTCAATTAAGTTTGATGAATTGAGTAGTTCGGCGTTTACGCCAAATCGTCCGGACGCGATTTGTTGTCCACGTGTATGTGGATATTTTCCAATCATATCTTTAATTTCGCCGCCTTCACCGTTCAAACTAATCATATTTAGCTGATCGGCTGCTTCTGCATATGCACGAAAGGCAATTTCATTTTGAGAACCGAATGACATGGAACTAATAATAAATGGCAAATCATGATTTTGAATACTGATGGACACTTCTTCAGCCGGAACGACATGTTTTGTTTCTTTCGTTTGAACAAGATGTCTAATTGCGATTGGGTTATTTTCTTCTAATTCACTTAATTTTTCACGGTAATCATCATAAGAGTTTCCCTTTGCAACATCGCCGATTGCTTTCCAAATTCGCGGGAATATATGAAAAGATTTTCGCATTCTAACTTTAGGATTGTTATAATCGTTAGCTCGCATTTGTGCATCTTCAGCAAGTGATTCAAGAGAAAAAGCTAAATCATTTGAACCTAAGAAATTTGTAATTTGCAATATATTTGCGATTTCTTCATGTAACCCGATAGAAGAATAGAGGCGACCGTAACCACGCAATTCATGAATTCCAATTGTTGAAATGACTTTTTCCAGTCCTTTATTAAGTGCATGATATAAATTCGTAATTGGTGTTTTTGTCCCATCATTTACGGTTGCAAATAGTAAATATGGATTGATACTATCTGCTCCTAATCCATACAGTGTGACGATATCGTGTAAGGAGCGAAGGGCACCAGAACGTATAACGAGAGAGCAGTTTCGGCGTAATTTATTTTCGCTTAATACTTGATGTACTTTCGCGGTAACTAAATGCGGATCAATCCATAATCGTCCATTTAGGTGAGCATCAGCATCGTCTATTAATAATAGGGAAGCTCCATCGTTCACGGCTGTTATCGCTTCAGAACTAATTCGACTTAAGGCACATTGTAAAGTTTCTGCCTGACTGAATGTAGCAGAGATTGTAGCGATAGAGCTATGAGTATTGAATAGTTGTATAAGTTGCTCGTACGTAATTGTGTGTAATTCTTCTACAATAGATTGTGCTACACTTCCTTCTAAAATGATTGGGGAAAGCATCTCAACTACAAATGGCTGTTTAGCACCAGCCAATAAACTTGGACGTTTGCCAAGTATCGTTCGTGTGGAGAAGTGTTCAACTTCTCGATCGCGATCGATTGCTGGATTTGTAACGACAGCTACACTTTCCTTAATGAAGTCAGCGATATTTCGTCTATCAGTATCGAGTGCAGCGAGTGGTGAGTCATGCCCAAGTGAGCGAATTGGCTCAACGCCTTTTGTTGCCATCTGTTCAAGAAGCTGAATATGTTCACGATCCCATCCGAAAGCAACGTATTGTTTTGTTTCAACTTGCATAGAATCACATAATCCTTGGATTTCTTTCGTTTCAGGAGTAGATAAGTTTAAATGATAATCTTTAGTATCCACTCGTTTTTTAAAACGGTCATATACTTGAGCTTGGTATTTGTCATATTCATAAAGAACAAGCTCATCTTGTTCATTCCACTTTAGTCCGACTTTTTCCCCTGGAGCGAGTGGTTTTGGTTCTGCTACATATTCAGTTGGTGATACAACTCCAGGTTCAGAAGAGAAAATATAAGAGCTTTCTGTCTCTACTTTCCATACTGGTCGTAGCCCAAGGGAATCCACGCTGAAAACAGCTTCATCTTTATAACGTGAAATAATGCCAGCTGGACCTTGTGCAAAATGGCCCCATGCTTCACGTATATACGTATATAAATCTTGTAAATGTGGTTCATAAAGTTTAATTTCATTAATAATTGGCGGGAATAGTATATCCATTGCTTCAAATAAACTGTAGTTGTATTGAACAAGTAGAGTTTCTAAGGTGCGGTTTAAATCTTGGGAGTCACTGCCCCCAGCAGTAAGTGGAACGTGAATCATTTCAGCTTGATCGCGTAATTTTGCAATTGTGTTAATTTCACCATTATGTCCGAGGATACTAAATGGTTGTACACGAAAGAAGTTAGATAATGTATTAGTAGAATAGCGATTGTGTCCTAGTGTCATAGTTGAAGCAATAAGTGGGTGTTGTAAATCATTGTAATAGGCAACAAGTGTATCACCAGCACCGAGAACTTTATATACAACGTGATCACGACTTAAGGAAGCAACATGAATCGCTTCATTTTCTTCTATTTTTATCGTTACTGTAAATAATGTTTGCTCAATATTTGTAACTTCATTTTCTGCGATAAGAGCAACTTGCCAAAATAAAGGTTCTTCTTGTTTACCAAGTGGACCGAGTGCATCGGAGTTTATTACATCATCACTTTCGAAAAGAATTGCAAAGTTTTCGTTGTTTAGTTGTGTACGAATATGATTTTTTAAATTAACTATATTTTCGTTTTTGTTTAGAAAAAAATGTCCAACGATAAAGTGGGGATGATCCACGATCGTTGGATTATATCCGCTACTTTTTAATTTTTCATTCCAAAGTGCTTTTGGTACATCAATGTGAATACCGATTCCATCACCTTCGCCATTAATGAAACCAGCTCTATGATTCATTTTGACGAGCGATTGTATGCAAAGGTCAATATTTTCTTTTGTAGGAATTTTTCGTTTCTCCATAACGGAAACGATTCCACACGCATCGTGTTCTGCATTTTTGTAATCTCGAAATAAAGACGGTGTCCATGTGTTTGTTTTATTGAGCATCCGTCAATCCCCCCTCTTATGAAAGTTTGAATAATCTTACTATTCGAGGCGTGAGCAGCCTTGTATACAAAGATAGTAAGGATATAAAATAAAATTAAACAGATAATTATGAATAATTATACTATTAATAAGGGATTTATGAAATAGAAAAAAGGAAAAAAGAAAGGTGTGCTTTCTTTTTTCCTTTTAATGACGGGATTATTTATTGTTTGCTAAAGCGGCAAATGCTCTACCTACAGCTTCAATTGTATATTCAATATCTTCTTTTGTATGTTCTGTCGTTAAGAACCATGCCTCGTATTTAGAAGGTGCTAAGTTAATTCCTTCTTGCAGCATAAGTTTGAAGAATTTACCGAACATTTCTCCGTCTGTATCTTGTGCTGCATCGTAATCTTCAATTGTATTTGTTGTGAAGTATACAGTTAAAGCGCCTTTTAGGCGGTTTAATGTAATATCGATATTATGTTTTTCAGCCTGTTCTAAAATTCCTTTTTCAAGCATTGCACCAAGTTCATCTAATTTTTCATAAAGCCCTTCTTGTTGAAGAACTTCTAGACAAGCAATACCAGATGCCATAGAAGCAGGATTTCCTGCCATTGTACCAGCTTGATATGCAGGTCCAAGAGGGGCAACTTGTTCCATAATTTCTTTCTTACCACCGTAAGCACCGATTGGAAGTCCGCCGCCAATAACTTTACCAAGCGCTGTTAAGTCTGGTGTTACGCCAAGTAAGTCTTGAGCACCACCGTACATGAAGCGGAAAGCAGTAATAACTTCATCATAAATTACTAGTGCACCAGCTTCGTGAACAAGTTCATTCACTTTCTCAAGGAAGCCAGTTTTTGGTTCTACAATACCGAAGTTTCCAACGATTGGTTCTACAAGAATAGCTGCTACTTCATGTCCCCATTTATCTAATGCTTCTTTTAAAGTTTCTACATTATTAAATGGAACGGTAATAACTTCTTGAGCGATACTTTGTGGTACACCCGCTGAGTCAGGAGTTCCTAGTGTAGAAGGACCAGATCCAGCTGCTACAAGTACTAAATCAGAATGACCGTGGTAACAACCAGCGAATTTCATAATTTTTGTGCGGCCTGTGTAAGCGCGAGCGACACGAATTGTTGTCATTACAGCTTCAGTACCAGAGTTTACGAAGCGGACTTTATCTAATGCAGGCATTGCTTCTTTTAACATTTTTGCAAATTTTACTTCTAGCGCTGTTGGAGTTCCGTAAAGTACACCATTTTCAGCAGCTGTTGTAATTGCTTTTGTAATGTGCGGGTGAGCATGTCCAGTAATAATAGGACCGTATGCTGCTAAATAATCGATATATTTATTTCCGTCTACATCCCAGAAATAAGCACCTTTTCCACGTTCCATAGCAACAGGAGCGCCGCCACCAACTGCTTTAAAAGAACGAGAAGGACTATTAACACCGCCAACGATATGTTCTAAAGCTTCTTTATGTAATGCTTCTGATTTTGTGAATTTCACTACCATTCATCTCCTTACAACAATCTATGTATTATTCTAACATGTTTTTCGAAAAGACGTATTGTTTGTGATAGAGAAGGCAGTTGGGTAAACTATTCGTTGTGACATTTAGGAAGGGGGTCCGGTTATGAAATCGGTAATTGAGGTACAAGGGTTACGTAAAGAATTTACAGCCTATTCAAGTCGTCCAGGTTTAAAGGGTGCATTTCGCGATTTATTGAATCGTAATTATAAAATAGTACCAGCAGTAAATGATGTATCTTTTACTGTGAAACAAGGTGAAATGGTTGGATATATCGGTGAGAATGGTGCTGGTAAATCAACGACAATTAAAATGCTTACGGGGATTTTGACTCCGACATCAGGAGACATTTTAGTAAACGGGATGAACCCGCATAAGCAGAGGGAAGAATTTGTAAGAACGATTGGTGTTGTTTTCGGGCAACGCTCACAGCTTTGGTGGGATATTGCGGTACAAGAATCGTTTCGTTTATTAAAAAAAGTGTACGGTGTATCAGACGCTCAGTATAAAGAACATATGGAGCACGTGATCGAAACGTTAGATATTGGTCCTTTATTAGATAAGCCAGTTCGAAAGCTATCTTTAGGTCAAAGAATGCGTTGTGAATTAGCGGCAGCATTAATTCATAATCCGCCGTTATTATTTTTAGATGAACCAACAATTGGGTTAGATGTACTTGTGAAATTGAAAATACGTGAATTTTTAAAAGAAATGAATGAACGTTATAAAACAACGATTTTATTAACAACTCATGATATTACTGATATTGAAGCTTTATGTGAGCGCGTTATCATGCTGGATGAAGGCAATATTATGTATGACGGTTCTTTAAATAATCTTCGTACGCAGTGGGGAGCAGAGAAAGAAATACATTTTCAGTTTGTCGCACCAGTTTCCTATCAGGCTTTATCAATGGTTATGCCAGATAGTCATGTCGTTTGGTCGAAAGCGAAAGAGGAAAACGCGTGGATTGCCAAAATCCCGAATGAAGAAGTTATTATTTCAATGCTTATTTCTAAAGTGGTACAAGCCTTTCAAATTAAAGATTTAAAAATTAATGAAGTGTCTACAGAGGAAATTATTCGTAACATTTATGAAGAAGGTATTAAACATGGGTAAGTACATTGAAATGATTCGAATTCGCTTTTTAATGATGCTTGCGTATCGTACAAACTACTATAGCGGGATTTTAATTTATACAATTAATATCGGCGCATATTATTTTTTGTGGCAAGCAATTTATAGCGGAAAAGAGAATATTGAAAGTTTATCTATTTCGCAAATGACTACGTATATCGCAATTGCGTGGATGGCACGTGCTTTTTATTTTAATAATATAGACAGGGAAATTGCGATGGAGATTCAAGAAGGACGTGTAGCGGTAGAACTGATACGTCCATATAACTATTTAGGGATGAAAGTGATGCAAGGTCTTGGTGAAGGAATATTTCGCTTTGCCTTCTTTTCAATTCCGGGTATGGTCATCGTTACCTTATTATTTTCATTGCAAATTACAACGAACTTTCAAACGTGGTTATATTTCTTCTTATCTTTAATATTTAGTTTTATTATTAATACACAAATTAATTTAATGACGGGAATGCTCACATTCTTCTTATTTAATAATAGCGGAATTATGTATGCAAAACGTGTTGTTATTGATTTGTTTTCAGGTCTATTATTACCAATTAGTTTTTATCCGTTATGGGCCCAAAAGGCAATGATGTTTTTACCGTTTCAGGCTATTAGTTATATTCCGAGTATGATTTTCTCAGAAGGTATACAAGGAAGTAAATTGTATGAGGCATTATTATTCCAAGTAATTTGGGCCATTGTACTTATTATTCCGATTGTACTCATGTGGAGAACGGCGAGAAAACGTCTAATTGTACAAGGGGGATGATGAGATGATATATATAAAACTATTTTTGCAATATGCAAGTCAATATATAAAAACAAAATTGGAGTATCGGGGCGATTTTATCGTTGGGTTACTTTCTGATTTATCACTACAGGCTGTTAATTTAATCTTTATTCTTGTTGTGTTTGGACATACGCAAGCATTAAAAGGTTGGAGTAGAGAAGAAGTCATCTTTATTTATGGTTTCTTTTTAGTGCCGTTTGCCATTTTCTCAGCTTTCTTTAACATATGGGACTTTAATGATCGTTACATTATTAAAGGAGAAATGGATCGCATATTAACGAGACCGATTCATAGTTTATTTCAAATTATATTAGAGAGAATGGAGCTTGAATCTTTAATTGGAGCGATTACGGGAATGATTGTAATGGGCTACGCAGCAGTGGAGTTGCAATTATCTTTTTACTGGTACGATATCTTCTTATTCTTGTTGATGGTAGGAGGGGGCGCACTTGTATACGGAGGGATATTTGTTACGCTTGCAAGCCTTGGTTTTTGGTCGGACGCGAAAAGTTCGATTATGCCGCTAATGTATAACATAGGGAATTATGGCCGCTATCCTGTTAATATTTATAACCGTGTGATTCGCTTTATTTTAACGTTTGTCCTACCATTTGCGTTTGTCGGAGTGTATCCAGCAGCGTACTTTTTAAGGAAAACAGAGTGGAATAGCTATGCATTTGCAACACCGCTCGTTGGTGTTATCTGTTTTACGATTGCAATTACTCTTTGGAATCAAGGGGTAAAAAGGTACCGTGGTGCAGGGAATTAATTATAAAAGCTTGTTCGTTTCTAAGGGATAAATCTAATGGCTGTCTCATACATATAAAATGAGGTGGAGGACATGTTATGGGGATTTATTCTATTAATTGCAGCAATTGCTATTTTGAGGAGTGTCCAATTATTATGGAGTTCCTATTCGGATTCAACGCGTTTTTTTTCGCTGTATAATTTAGCTACATTATTTTTGATTTATACAACAGTATTGATTGCATTTGGATTAAGTTACGTTGTATTAGAGGAAATGGGTTTTGCAGTTTTGAAAGAGGATGGAGAAAGCTTAAACGCTCACTCTTTTCAACTGGTTGAAATTTGTTTGTATTTTAGCGCAGTTACTTTATTGTCTGTTGGATATGGTGACATATCTCCGATTGGAATTGGGCGGTGGATTGCGATTGGAGAAGCGCTAATTGGATATACATTACCGTTTGCTTTTGTAATGAGGTCTGTAATAGACAATGAAAAATAAGGAAGCATTTGTTATAGTAAAAGAAAAGAGTAGGAGTGATAACAATGATCACAGTAGGAGAAATGGCTCCAGAATTTACATTAGAGGGAAGTAACGGGGAACAAGTTCGCTTAGCTGATTTTCGTGGTAAAAATGTAGTTCTATATTTTTATCCGAAAGATATGACTCCAGGGTGTACAACTGAAGCATGTGATTTTCGAGATGCATATGGATTATTTCAAGAGAAGGACACAGTTATTCTTGGTGTAAGCCCTGATTCAGCGAACAGACATCTGAAGTTCATTGAGAAGCATGAACTTCCATTTGTACTTTTAGTAGATGAAGATCATAAGGTAGCGGAATTGTATGATGTTTGGAAGTTGAAAAAGAACTTTGGGAAAGAGTACATGGGAATTGAGCGCTCTACGTTCCTTATTAATAAAGACGGTGAGCTTGTAAAAGAGTGGCGTAAAGTGAAAGTGAAGGGACATATTGAAGATGTTCTTTCTTATATAAAGTAAATCCATTGTGGAGATAAAATATATAGAAGTAAGGCGAGTGTCTATACATATTTTATTGTCTTACATAAAGTGAAGTGTAGGGCATACCTCCTCAGATGATAGTATTCCAAGTGCGATTATATCGCACTTTTTTTCTATTGTAAATGCATAAAAAATAGGGAAAGATACATAAGAATAAGGCTATATACAAAAATAAACCACATACTTATAGTAGAAATATTGACGATTTATAAGAAAAGGAGTACACTCTTTATAAGAATTATAAAATAATAATCCGTATAGAATCGGGGTGCATGACGGTGGTCAAAGAAGAATTAAAAGAAGCGCTAGAAATGCTGAAAAATACGGGTGTACGCATTACTCCACAGCGTCATGCTATTTTAGAGTACCTTGTGGAATCTATGACGCACCCAACAGCGGATGAAATTTATAAAGCATTAGAAGGTAAGTTTCCAAATATGAGTGTTGCAACTGTCTATAATAACTTGCGTGTATTTAAAGAGGTTGGACTTGTAAAGGAATTAACTTATGGAGACGCTTCAAGTAGATTTGATTATGTTACAAGTCAACATTATCATGTGATTTGTGAAAAATGTGGTAAGATTGTTGATTTTCCTTATGGAGGTTTGGAACAGCTTGAAGAGGAAGCTGCGAAAACGACAGGCTTCGTTATTAATAGTCATCGCTTAGAAATTTATGGCGTTTGTCCAGAGTGTCATAAGGCGTAATATATAATAAAGAAAGAGGCTGACGGCTTTACGTCAACCTCTTTCTTTATTATATATGGGAATTACGTTAGGTTCAGAATGATTTAAAATGTTCAGTGGAGGATTTAATTAAGGATAAATACAAAAGGTGATTTCTTGGTTAAGAAATCACCTTTTCATGTTTATTTTTGTAAGGATGCATTGTCTCCGTATATACTTATGACTTATAGCTCTTCTTATTATATTTTTCATCAAATTCTTTTCCTTCTAGATTTCGATCCATTGTTAAAGGTTGGTTGCAATGCATACATGCGTCGACACGACCGAGCATTTTTGTAGGTTTATCGCAGCTTGGACAAATAATTTGTACAGTTTTAGTAGATAACATACCAATCCAAAAGTAAACGACAGTACTAGCGATAACAGCTAAAAAGCCAACCATCATAAATGTTGTCATAATAATAATGTTCTCACGAAAAAAGACTCCTAAGTATGCAATAAAGAGACCGATAAATACTAAACTTAATGCAAAGGTCCGGATTTTATTGATTTTGTTCGAATATTTAATGCCCATTCTCACCACGCTCCTATAATAATAATATAACATAAAATTTAGAATTTTCACTCGTCTAAAAATGCGATAGAGTGATAAGATATGAAATGTGGAGTAGGATGAAGGGAAGCTATAATGGCTTTTGGAACATGATTTTAAAGTTTTAACGGGATGTGAAATTTTTTTATGAAAAGTATTGACCCTTTATGTACTGCATGATATATTAATAACCGTCGCTGATGCAGAAACGCAGAAAACGACAAAAAGAAATTAAAAAACTTAGTTGACATCAAAAAACGAAAATGTTAACATAAGGAAGTCGCAAATGAGCGACCAAGTAGTTCTTTGAAAACTGAACGAAACAAACAACGTGAAACGTCAATTTTTATTTTAGATGCTAGACAAACTAACTTTATTGGAGAGTTTGATCCTGGCTCAGGATGAACGCTGGCGGCGTGCCTAATACATGCAAGTCGAGCGAATGGATTAAGAGCTTGCTCTTATGAAGTTAGCGGCGGACGGGTGAGTAACACGTGGGTAACCTGCCCATAAGACTGGGATAACTCCGGGAAACCGGGGCTAATACCGGATAACATTTTGAACCGCATGGTTCGAAATTGAAAGGCGGCTTCGGCTGTCACTTATGGATGGACCCG